>NZ_JBEYTW010000061.1:0-51314 GCF_040643275.1 Spirillospora sp. NPDC047418 | reverse complement strand
GCGTGTTGTTGTTATGAGCGCGTCGAAAACAACAACACGCCGCAGGTCAACGTTGTGGTGGCCCGGCGCTTGCGGGTGTCGGGTCACGGAATCTTGTGAAGCCGGGGTGAAAGCGGGGTGAAGGCGGGGGGCCTCAGTGTTCTCCGCATGGAGATTGAGGCACGGCAGACGGCCATTTCGGTGGTCGGGCTGCGGAAGGTGTTCGGGGAGAAGGTCGTCCTCGACGGGATCGATCTCGAGGTGGCGCGCGGGACGGTGTTCTCGCTGCTCGGGCCCAATGGGGCGGGCAAGACGACGGCCGTGCGGATCCTGTCGACGCTGATCCGGGCGGACGGGGGCGAGGCGCGGGTCGCCGGGTGCGATCTCATCCGGAACCCCGACGGGGTGCGCAAGGCGATCGGGGTCACGGGGCAGTATGCGGCGGTGGACGGGCTGCTCACCGGGCGGGAGAACCTCATCTTGATGGCCGACCTGCATCATCTGGGGAAGGCCGCCGGGCGGCGGGCCGCCGATGAGCTGCTGGAGCGGTTCGGTCTGGTCGAGGCCGGTAAGAAGACGGTCGCCACGTATTCGGGTGGGATGCGGCGGCGGCTCGATATCGCGATGACGCTGATCGGGAGCCCGCAGATCATCTTCCTGGACGAGCCGACGACCGGGCTCGACCCGCGCAGCCGGCGGACGACCTGGGAGATCATCCGCGGCCTGGTCCGCGGCGGTGTGACGATCTTCCTGACCACGCAGTACCTGGACGAGGCCGACCAGCTCGCCGACCGCATCGCGGTGCTGGACGGCGGCCGGATCGTCGCCGAGGGGACGTCCGAAGAGCTGAAGCGGCTGGTGCCGGGCGGGCACGTCCGGCTGCGGTTCGCCGGTCCGGGCGAGCTGGACGCGGCGGTGCGGGCACTCGGCACGGTGACCAGGGACGACGACGCGCTCACGCTGCAGGTGCCGAGCGACGGAGGCGTCCGGTCGCTGCGGGAACTGCTCGGACGGCTGGAGGACGCGGCCGTCGAGGTCGACGAGTTGTCCGTGCACACGCCCGACCTTGACGACGTGTTCCTCGCCCTCACCGGCCGGAAGGAAGAGGTGGCCCCGGCATGAGCACGCTGACTCTGGCGATGACCGACTCCGCGACGATGCTGCGCCGCAACCTGCGGCACGCGCTGCGCTACCCGTCCCTGACGGTCGCCGGGATGATGATGCCGATCTTCATCATGGTGCTGTTCGTCGGCGTGTTCGGGAACGCGCTCGGCGACGGCGTCGGCGGCCCCGCCAAGGGCGACTACATCAACTATGTGGCGCCGGGGATCATCCTGATGGCGATCGCGTCCGGGTGCCTGCAGACGTCGGTCTCCGTGTGCGTCGACATGACCGAGGGCATCGTTGACCGGTTCCGCACCCTCGGCATAGCGCGGGCGTCGCTGCTGACCGGCCACGTGATCGGCAGCATGATCCAGACGCTGCTCAGCACGGCGGCGGTCATCGGCGTGGCGGTCGCGATGGGGTTCCGGACGAGCGCGGGGGTCCTCGACTGGCTCGCCGCGGCGGGGCTGCTGGTGGCGCTGACGTTCGCGCTGACCTGGGTGGGCGTCATGCTCGGGCTGCTGGCGAAGAACCCCGAGGGCGCGAGCAACACGCCGATGATCGTGCAGTTCCTGCCGTTCTTCGGCAGCGCGATCGTCCCGCCGGAGTCGATGCCGGCCGGGGTGCGGTGGTTCGCCGAGTACCAGCCGTTCACGCCGATCATCGAGACGCTGCGCGGCCTGCTGACGACGTCGCCGGACGGGGCCGACGCGGTGGCGGCCGGGGCATGGTGCGCGGGGCTCGCCGTGGCCGGCTACACGGTCTCGAAGGTGCTGTTCAACCGGAAGGCGCCCCGGTAGCGAGTGCCCGCGCGGCGTCCCACAGTTCGGCGCGGGACAGGCCGGCGTACTCCGCCACCGCGGCGCGGTACGCCGGCGCGTCGGCGTCGAGGGCGGCGCGGCGGGCGGACGCGGGGGACATGGTCGGCTGGAAGGAGCGGGTGAAGTGCATCCGCTCCGCCAGCGCGATCCGGCGCGCGGCGCGGGCCGGGTCGTCGTCGACCAAGGCGAGGGCCAGCAGGAGCGAGCCGCAGATGGGCAGGTCCATGACGGCGGGCGGCAGCGGCTGCGCCGCCTCGGCGAGCAGCGCGGACAGCTTGCCGTGCAGCCCGTCGGCGAGGTCCCGGACGAGGTCGAGCCGCCCGTGCCGCGCGTGGGCGATGACGGCGACGCAGTGGGTGTCGACCGTCCACGGGTCGAGGCCGGGTGCCGTGGCGGGGATCTCCTCCTCCGCGAGGCGTGCCACCGCCTCCCGCCACAGCCGCAGGCCCGTCTCGGCGTCGCCGCGCGCGAACGCGATCTCCGCGCGTGCGCCGAGGCTGAAGGTGGCCATGCCCGGCGAGTCGTACGGGCCTTCGGTGTTGGACTGCTCCAGCAGCCGCTCGGCCTCGTCGAGTTCGCCGAGGTGGAGGTGGACGGCCGCGAGCGCCCACAGCAGCCCGAACATGTCGGGCCAGCCGTAGCGGTCGAGGAAGTCCAGCGAGACCCGCAGGTGGTGGGCGGCCTCACCCGGCCGGTCGGTCTGCATCAGCAGCTCGCTGAGCCGCGAGTGGGCGATCAGCAGCAGCCACGGCGAGGGGGCGGTCTCCGCCACCTCCGCCATCGCCTCCGTGACGTCCAGGGCGCCCGCCAGGTCGCCCTCGTGCTCGCGGATGTATCCGGTGACGCAGTCCGCGAGGGCCGCGAGCAGCGGGTGGCCGCCGGAGCGCATCCGGTCGAGCGCCGCGCGGTCGTGGCCCAGGATCTCCGGCGCCGATCCCACCAGGACCGCCAGTGCCCGGACGAGGCTGTTCGGCGGCGCGGGCGGAAGCCGGCGCAGCACGACGAGCGCCCGGGTCACCTGCGGCCCCTTCAGCATGACCGTGGTGAGGACGCTCAGCGCCAGTGCCGTCCGGGTGACGTCGACGTCCGCCGGGCCGGGACGGAACCGGCTCAGCACGCCCGCGGACTCCTCGGCCACCGTGATCATCCGGGTGAAGGCGGACTCCAGCGTCCACAGGCCGCCGAGCACCGCCGTGGCCGCCGCGACCGCCGTGCCGTCCCGCCGGGCGAGCCCGTGCCGCAGCGCCTGGACGAGGTTGTCCTGCTCGGCCCGGACGCGTCCCAGCGGCGCGACGGGATCGGCCCCGAACAGCGCCTCGTGGTGCGCCGCGCCGAACTCGCGCGCCCAGGCGAGCAGGCCGTCGACCGCGCGCTCGGTCTCCCCTTCGGCGTCGCGGTGGGACGCGCTGAACTCGCGGACGCTCTCCAGCATCAGGAACCGCGTGCCCGTGCCGTCCTCGGCCATGGAGAGCAGCGACTGGCCGACGAGGTCCTCCAGGACGTCCAGTGCGTCGCCGCCCAGCAGGTGGCGGGCCGCGTCCAGGGTGAAGCCGCCGGGGAAGACCGACAGCATCCGCATCGCGGCCCGCCCGGACGGCGACAGCAGGTTCCAGCTCCAGTCGACGACGGCGTGCATCGTCCGGTGCCGGGACGGCGCGTCGCGGGCGTTGCCGCGCAGCAGCGCGAACCGGTCGTCCAGCCCCCGCGCGATCTCCGGGACCGACATGACCCGCACGCGCGCCGCCGCCAGTTCCACCGCGAGCGGCAGCCCGTCCAGGTGGCGGCACAGCTCCTCGACCGGGCCGGACGGCAGGCCCGCGCCGGGGCGCGCCGCGAGCGCGCGCTGCCGGAACAGCTCGACCGCCGTCGCCGGGTCGAGCGCGGGCAGCGGATACACCGACTCCGACGACAGGCCGAGCGGGGCGCGGCTCGTGGTCAGCACCCGCACGTCCCGCGTCATCGACACGAGTGCGCCGACCAGGGCGGCGACGCCGTCGACGACGTGCTCGCAGTTGTCCAGGACGAGCAGGACGGGCCCCGGCCCGAGCGCGTCCACGATCCCGGTGAGGACGCCCCCGGGACGGCGCGCCGCCCACGGTGACTCGCCGACGCCGAGCACGGACGCGACCTCGCCCGCCACGTCCTCGCTCCGCGCGACACCGGCGAGCCCGGCGACGTGCACGGAGCGCTGCGGCGCGTCGCGCGCGACCGTGTGCGCCAGCCGCGTCTTGCCGAGACCGCCCGGCCCGACGATCGAGGTCACCCGGGACGTCCGCAGCAGGCCGAGGACGGCGGCGAGGTCGCCGGCACGGCCGAGCAGCGGGTTCGGCTCGTGCGCGACGCCGCGCCGGACGGGCGGCGCCTCGTCACGCAGCAGCTCCTGCTGGACGACCTGGAGGCCCGCGCCCGGATCGGTGCCGAGCGACTCCCGCAGCGAGCGCCGGTAGGACTCGTACCGGGCCAGCGCGGCGGACGGCCCGGCCGCCGCCGCCTCGCAGCGCAGCAGTTCGGCGAGGACCTCCTCGTCCCGGGGGTACTCGCCGGCCACGGACGCGAGCGCCTCGAAGCCCTCGGCGTGTCGCCCGAGCCGGGCCAGGGCCAGCGCGCGGGCACGGCACAGCGTCCAGTACGTCGCGGCCCGTTCCGTGCGCAGGACGGACAGGGCACCGTCTCCCGCGTCCGGCTTCGGAGGCCCGTCCCACAGCGCGAGCCCCTCGTCGGCGTGCGACAGCGCGCCCGCGTGGTCGCCGTCGCGGGCGCAGCGGGCGCTCGCGGACGCGGCGAGCAGCACCGCGCACGCGTCCACGTCGGATTCGTCCAGCCCGAGCCGGTAGCCGGTCGGCGTGCTCGCGATGACGTCCGCGCCCAGCGCCGACCGGGCCCGCGACACCACGACCTGGAGCGCCTTCACCGGGTTCTCCGGACGATCGTCCGCCCACAGCCCCTCGACCAGCCGCGCGACCGTGACGCCCGCGCGCGGCTCACCGGCGAGCAGCGCGAGCAGCCCGCGCACCCGGGGACTCGTGACGTCCCGCCCACGGCACGCGACCCGCGCCAGCAAGGTCAGCTCCACGGGACACAGCGTAGGACGAAGACGGGCAAACGCGATAGATCTCGACTTGCCGCCCCGGGCGGGGAGCGGAACCGTCCGCGAAACCCGGCCGCGTTCAGGCGGATCAGCTCGCGCGGTAGTGCCGCCGCAGGGCGATCCCGGCCGCGACGCCGCCCGCCAGCGCGCCCGCGCCCGCCGCGGCCGGCAGCGCGACCATCGTCACCTTGCGGCCGGTGCGGAAGTCGTGGATCGGCCAGCCGTTCTCCTTGGCGTGCGCGCGCAGCTCGGCGTCGGGGTTGACGGCGTGCGGGTGCCCGACGGCGGTCAGCATCGGCAGGTCGTTGACCGAGTCGCTGTAGGCGGAGCAGCGGGCGAGGTCGAGGCCCTCCCGCTGGGCGAGCGCCCGGACGGCCTCCGCCTTCGCCGGCCCGTGCAGCAGGTTCCCGACGAGCCGCCCGGTGTAGAGGCCCTCGCGGGTCTCGGCGACGGTGCCGAGCGCGCCGGTGAGGCCGAGGCGGTGCGCGATCGTCCGGGCGACCTCGACCGGCGTGGCGGTGACGAGCCACACCTGCTGGCCGGCGTCCAGGTGCTGGAGGGCGAGGGTGCGGGTGCCGTGCCAGATCCGGTCGGCCATCACCTCGTCGTAGATCTCCTCGCTGAGCGTGACGATCTGGGCGACCTGCTGCCCGGCGACGAACGCGAGCGCGGCCTCCTTGGCGCTGCCGATGTGCTCGGAGTTCTCGGTGCCGCGCATCCGGAACAGGGCCTGCCCCCACGCGAACATCGCGAGGTCGCGCATGGTGAACAGCTTGCGGGCGGCGAGGCCGCGCGCGAAGTAGTAGATGGACGCGCCCCGCATCATCGTGTTGTCGACGTCGAAGAACGCGGCGGCGGCCGGGTCGGGCACGGGCAGCGGACCGGGCGGGGCCGCTGCCGCGGCGGCGGCCTCCCCGGCGCTCTTGTGGTCCACGTCGCGTTGCCAGAATCGCCGCATGAGGCGAAGCCTAGTCAACCGCCTCCCCGCGGCCCTCGTCCCGGCGATGATTGCGACGGTCTTCACTCCGGTCGCCCGCGGCCGCCATCAGCCGTTCACGCAGCACCTCGCGGAAACGCGGATCCGGCCCCGCCCCGCCTGCCCGCAGCCGGGCCAGCGCGTCTCCCCGCTCGATGGTCCTTCCCCGCCTCGTCTTCAATGCCCGGTTCTCATCGGCCGCTCCCTTGCGGAAATCCGGGCGCGCGAGCGCCTCTGACCGGAGAACGATCGGGCGGCGCGCCGGGTTACGGCCCGGGGGCCGATCCGCGTCGGTGCCGCAGGTCGTCAGTAGCGCAGATCGTCAGTACCGCAGGTCGTCGGGGAGCATGCGGCCCAGCGACCGGACGGCGCGGTACTGCAGCGCCTTGATCGCGCCCGGCTTCTTGCCCATGACCAGCGCGGTCTCGGCGACCGACAGGCCGTGCAGGAAGCGCAGCACGACGCACTCCTGCTGCTCGGACCCGAGCCGCCGGACGGCCAGCAGCAGCGTCCGGTTGGTCATCGCGTCCAGGACGGCCCGCTCCGGTCCCTCCTGGACGCGCCCCGGACGGTGCCGGCCCGGGTGGAGCCGGTCCGGCTCGGCCAGCTCCGCGGTGCAGACCTCCAGCCGGTAGCGGCCGGACTTGAAGTGGTCGGCGACGAGGTTCCGGGAGATCGTCACCAGCCAGGCGCCGAAGTCCTTGCCCTGCCAGTGGAAGTCGCGGACCCGGCGCAGGGCGCGCAGGAACGTCTCGCTCGTCAGGTCCTCGGCGAGGGAGTGCGTCCCGACCCGGTAGTAGACGTACCGGTAGACGAGCTCGACGTAGTGGTCGTAGAGGGAGCCGAACGCGTCGGCGTCGCCGTCCCGCGCGCGGAGCACCAGCGCTTTCAGGACCTCGGCGCGGTCGGCGCCCGGCCCGCCGGAACGGGCGGCGCGGCCCCGGGAACGCCGAGGGAGCGGGATGACCCCGGCGTCGAGGGTCAGGCTGCTCATGCAGTTCTCCTCGGGGCGTACGCGACCTCCGGCGTGATCTGCCACTCTAGATACCGGAAGGTACGGAAGCAATGCCCTGTTCCATGGTGCTTCCGCCCCTATTCGGCCCGCCCCGATCGGCGCCGATCACGGCGCGGTTACCCGTCCGCTCGCGGCATCGGGCACCATTAGGCGCGATGGTCGACGCTCTTCTCGCGCTCCTTGCGACCCTTGGTGCCCTGGCGGCCACCGGGTTGCTGATCCAGCGCGCCCACAAGGACCGGCTGCTCTACCTCATCGCCTGGTCGTTCACCCAGGTCGGGCTGACGCTCGCGCTGCTGTGCATGGCCGTCGGGTTCATGATGGGGTTCAACGGCCCGCTGTTCCGCGTCCTGGAACTCGGCGCCGCGCTGATCGGGCCCGTGTGGCTCGCGCTCGGCATGATCGAGCTGATCGCGCGGTACGTGCAGGTGCGGTTCGCCGCCTGGCTGTTCGCGATCTCCTACACGGTCGTCGCGATGGTCATCCTCGTCCTGGACCCGCTCAAGGGCTCGCTGTCCAAGAGCCTGCCGAAGCCGAGCTCCACCTACGACGCGCTGCCGCTGCTGCTGATCGACGGCGCGCACGTCGTCGCGGTGATCTCCCTGGTGGCCTGCACCGGCCTCACCGCGTGGCTGGCGAGCAAGCGCGACCAGGAGGCCGCCGAGCTGCTCATCCCGGTCGCGCTGGTCGCGCTCGCGGGCGTCCTGGTGGTCAGCGGCACCCGCGGGTTCCTGCCCGCGCCGATCGCCGTGATCGCGCTCGGCGCCGCCGGCGGGCTGGTCTGGTACGGCGCGATGCGCACGATCCCCGTCTACGACGATGACGAGGGCTTCGACGACTACGACGACCGGGGCGGCTACGGGGACGACCGCGGCTACGGGAGCGAGCCCGCGACCGGCTACGAGGAGCAGGCGTACCCGGCCAGGGCCGAGCCCGTCCCGGCGCCGACCCCGTCCCCCGAGCAGCGGACGCCGGACCCGCGCCGCGGCGAGCTGCGGTTCCCCGAGCCGGCCGTCGAGGAGCTGCGCTTCCCGTCCGACAACCCCGCCGGGCCCACCGCCGTCGACCCGCTGGGCGGCCCCGCCGGGCGGCCGGCCCCGGCCGGTCCGCCGCGCGGCGGGGAGCTGGCGAACGCCTGCGGCCAGATCACCGTCTACACGCTGCTGGACGGGCGCGAGGAGGCCTTCGACCGGCTCGCCGCCGACCTGGTGAAGGCCGCGCTGGCGGCCGAGCCGGACACGGTGATCTTCGCCTGCCACGAGGTGGTCGGCGGCCCCACGCAGCGGATCTTCTACCAGCTGTTCCGGGACGAGGCGGCGTTCGCCGCGCACCGCGGGCAGGCGCACCTGCGCCGGTTCCTCGCCGACTCCCGCACCCACGTGCTGGCCACGAACGTGATCGAGCTGAAGCTCGGCGCCGCGAAGGTGCCCCTCCCGGCGCCGGAGTTCCCCGGGAGGTGACATGCCCGACGACGTACCCGGCGACGTGCCCGGCGACATCGTGATCACGATGTTCGGCAAGCCCGGCTGCCACCTGTGCGAGGACGCCCGCGCGGTGATTGAGCGCGTCGCCGCCGACCTCGGGGTGCGGTGGGAGGAGCGCGACATCACCCGGTCCGAGGCCGACTACGAGCGGTACTGGGAGCAGATCCCGGTCACGCTGATCAACGGCGTCCAGCACGACTTCTGGCGCGTGGACGAGTCCCGCCTCCGCGCCGCCATCGCCAAGCTCCGCTGATCCCTTCTCCTCGCCGTCCCCGCCCGACGGGGGGTTTTCGGGCCTTCAGGTGTCTTGTCGGTCACATCCGAACGACATTCGGATTGCCGGGGCGTACCCTGCAAGTCCCTGATGGACGGCCTTTCCGCGCTGCCGTCCGGCCCATGCGACCGGGGGGTGACTTTGTGCGCGTGTTCACAAAGGCTTAACCTGGTGGCCAGCCCTGGGGGCGGCCGGGCCGCGGTCGTCAGACCGTTACCGAGCCGCGCGAGCCGGGGCGAGGGGTTCACCGACCGCCCCGTCCCCAGCGTCGAGCCCGAAGAGCAGGCCGTGACACCTCGACAGAACCGGCACCGCGACCGAGCGGGCCGCGGCATCCCCGAAGCCACCGTGGCGCGGCTCCCGGTGTACCTGCGCGCCCTCACCGGGCTGCAGGAGCGCGGCGTCGCCACCGTCTCCTCCGAGGAGCTGGCCGCCGCGGCCGGCGTGAACTCGGCCAAGCTGCGCAAGGACCTGTCCCACCTCGGGTCGTACGGGACGCGCGGCGTCGGCTACGAGGTCGAGTACCTCGTCTACCAGATCTCCCGCGAGCTCGGCCTCACCCAGGACTGGGTCGTCGCGATCATCGGTGTCGGTAACCTGGGCCGTGCGCTGGCCGGCTACGGCGGCTTCGCGTCCCGCGGGTTCCGTGTCGCGGGCCTGCTCGACGCGGACGAGGCCATCGTCGGCCAGGAGATCTCCGGCATGACGGTGCAGCACATCGACCGGCTGGAGGACATCATCGCCGACCACGGTGTCTCCATCGCCGTGATCGCGACCCCCGCGGGCGCGGCCCAGGGAGTCTGCGACCGGGTGGTCGCCGCGGGCGTCACCAGCGTGCTGAACTTCGCGCCCGTCGTCCTGTCGGTGCCGGACGGCGTCGACGTGCGCAAGGTCGACCTGTCCATCGAGCTGCAGATCCTCGCGTTCCACGAGCAGCGCAAGGCCGGCGGGCCGGACGTCCACCCGCCGCTCAACGCGGGGGACACGCCGCCGGGTACGGCGCAGTACGTGGAGACGGTCGAGGCATGAGCGGCGCAGGGCCGGCGGGCATGGGCGACGCGGATCGGGTAACCGGAGCCCACAGCAGGGCAGCCCACAACATGGCGGACGCGGGAGTCAGGGCATGAGCATTCTGGTGGTGGGGCTCAGTCACCGCAGCGCGCCCGTCGCGGTGCTGGAGCGGGCGGCGGTGGCCGGGGACGACCTGGTGAAGCTGCTGCACGCGGTGCACGACTCGGCGAACATCGCGGAGGCCGCGATCGTCTCGACCTGCAACCGGGTCGAGATCTACGCGGTGGTCGACAAGTTCCACGGCGGCGTCTCGGCGATCTCCGAGCTGCTGGCGCTGCACTCCGGCGTCCCGCTGGACGACCTGTCGCGGCACCTGTACGTCCACTACGAGGAGCGGGCCGTCCAGCACGTGTTCGCGGTGGCGTGCGGGCTGGAGTCGATGGTCGTCGGCGAGGGGCAGATCCTCGGCCAGATCCGGCAGGCGTTCAAGCTCGGGCAGGACGAGCGCACGCTCGGCCGCGACCTGCACGACGTCCTGCAGCAGTCGCTGCGGGTGGGCAAGCGCGCCCACCACGAGACCGGCATCGACCAGGCCGGCGCGTCGCTGGTCAGCGTGGGGCTGGACGTCGCCGTCCGGCATCTCGGGCCGCTGGACGGCGTCCGGGCGCTGGTGGTCGGCGCCGGTTCGATGAGCTCGCTGGCCGCGGCCACGCTGAGCCGCGCGGGAGCGCGCGAGGTGGTGATCGCCAACCGCACGCATGCGCGGGCGGTCCGCCTCGCCGAGTCGCTGGACGTTCCGTCCGCCGCGATCGAGCTGTCCGCGCTGGACGCGGCGCTGGCCGACGCGGACCTCGTGGTGTCCTGCACCGGCGCCACCGGCCTGGTGGTCACGGCCGCGCAGCTGACGGCGCGCGGCGTCGGGGACGACGGGCGGAACCGGTTCTTCCTCGACCTGGCGCTGCCGCACGACGTCGAGCGGTCCGTCGGCGAGCTGGACGGCGTCGAGCTCGCCGGGCTGGACGACCTGCGCACCGCGCAGGAGGCCGCGCGGGCGATCGGCCCGGCGGCCGTCGAGGCGGTCCGCCGGATCGTGTGCGAGGAGGTCGAGGCGTTCCTCAGCGCGGCCCGCGCCGCCGCCGTCGCGCCGACCGTCGTCGCGCTGCGCAGCAAGGCCGCGGGCGTGGTGGACGCCGAGCTGACCCGGCTGGCCGGCCGGATACCCGGGATGGACGACCGGGACCGCAGGGAGATCGAGCAGACCGTGCGGCGCGTGGTGGACAAGCTGCTCCACGCGCCGACCGTCCGGGTCAAGGAACTGGCGGCGGCGCCGGGCGGCGACTCCTACGCCGACGCGCTGCGCGAGCTGTTCGACCTGGACCCGAAGGCCCCCGAGGCGGTGGCCCGCGCCGACCTGCGCGAGGACGACCCGCCGGCGGCGATCGCACCCGAGTGCGCGGACGCCGACTGCGTCAGCCCCGCGCCCGTGCCGGTCAGCGAGGTTCCGCCGGGCGCGTCCGATGGAGTGAACGTGGAGACGGTGAACGCCCGCGCGGCGAGCGTCCGCGCGGTCAGTGCCCGGGACCGGGTCCCGGCGCGCGAAGGAGACGAGACGTGAGTACAGGCAAGGGCCCGCTGCGGCTCGGCACCCGCAAGAGCCTGATGGCGACGACGCAGTCGCAGGGCGTCGCGGACGCGTTGACGCGGCTGACGGGGCATGCCGTGGAGCTGGTCGGGGTAACCACGCAGGGTGATGTCTCCAAGGCCCTGCTCGCCCAGATCGGCGGAACGGGCGTGTTCGTGAACGCGCTGCGTGACAAGATCCTGTCCGGCGAGGTGGACTTCGCCGTCCACTCGCTGAAGGACCTGCCGACCTCGGAGACGCCCGGGATCGCGCTCGCCGCGACGCCCCGCCGCGACGACCCCCGCGACGCGCTGTGTTGCACCCCCATGGCTACGCCCCGCCACCCCCAAGGCGGACCGTGCAAGCTGGCCGACCTGCCGCGCGGCGCCCGCGTCGGCACCGGGTCGCCGCGCCGGGTGGCGCAGCTGCGCGCGCTCCGCCCGGACCTGGAGATCGTCCCGATCCGCGGCAACGCCGACACCCGGCTCCGCAAGATCACCGACGGTGAGCTGGACGCGATCGTGCTGGCGCACGCGGGCCTGCGGCGGATCGGGCGGCTGGCGGAGGTCGGCGAGGTCTTCGACACCGACCAGATGCTGCCCGCGCCCGGCCAGGGCTCGCTCGCCCTCGAATGCCGCGCCGACCGCGCCGACCTCCGCGAGCTGCTCGCCGCGGTCGACGACGCCGCCACCCGGCGCGCCGTCACCGCCGAGCGGACGATCCTCGCGGTGCTGGAGGCGGGCTGCTCCGCGCCCGTGGGAACATACGCTGCCGAAGTAGATGAAGAGCTGCATCTGACGGCGACCGTCGCGGCGATCGACGGAAGCCGGCAGATCAGGATGTCCGCCAGCGGCCACCCGGATGCCGCCGAGCAGATCGGCCGCGACCTCGCGGCCCGGCTGCTCGCGCAGGGGGCCGACCAGTTGATGGGGGAGCGCGATTGAGCCCCGCCGCGAAGAGCGCCGCCGAGACCCGAGCCGCCGAGACGAGGGCCGCCGAGATCAGGGGCGCTGAGAGCAAGGCCGCCGCCAAGGTCGCCGCCGCCCGGGTGGCGGCGCCGAGCCGGACGACCGATCCGGGGACGGTCGCGATCGTCGGCATGGGTCCGGGCGATCCGGGCCTGCTGACGCTGCGCGCCGCCGCCGAGCTGGAACGCGCCGACACCGTCATCGTCAGCCGCGCGCACTGCCCCGCCGACATCCTCGCGCACTGCCGCGCGGACGCCGAGATCATCGACACCGCCGAGGGCGACCCGGTCAAGCTCGCGGTGCGCGCCGCGAAGGCCGGCCGCCGCGTCGTCCGGATGTTCGCCGGCGACCCGGGGGTCGCCTGCGGCCTGGCCGCCGAGGGCGCCGCGCTGCGCAGGGCGGGCGTGCCGTTCGAGGTCGTCCCGGGCGTCTCCGCCGTGACCGGGGTGCCGGGGTACGCGGGCATCCCGCTCACCGACCCCGACCACCGCGAGGTCAGGGTCGTGGACGCCGCCGCGGGCGGCGTCGACTGGGAGGCGTTCGCCGGTTCCGGCGCCACGCTCGTCATCACCGGCGCGGAGGGCGCGGTCGCGGAGGTCGCCAAGGGCCTCATCGCGGCCGGGCGCGCCGACTCCACCCCCGCCGCGATGACGAGCCTCGGCACCACCACCGAGCAGGAGACCGTGGTCTCGACGCTGAGCAAGCTCGCGTCCGACACCAAGGGCATGGAGTCGCCCGCGCTGATCATCGTCGGGGACGTCGTGAAGTGGCGCGACAAGCTGTCCTGGTTCGAGACCAAGCCGCTGTTCGGCTGGCGGGTGCTGGTGCCGCGCACCAAGGAGCAGGCCGCCTCGCTGTCGGACCAGCTGCGCGGGTACGGGGCCGTCCCGGACGAGGTCCCGACGATCTCCGTCGAGCCGCCGCGCACCCCGCAGCAGATGGACCGGGCCGTCAAGGGCCTGGTCACCGGGCGCTACGAGTGGGTGGTGTTCACCTCCACCAACGCGGTGAAGGCCGTCCGGGAGAAGATCACCGACTACGGCCTGGACGCCCGCGCGTTCGCCGGGCTGAAGGTCGCCGCGGTCGGCGAGCAGACCGCCGCCGCGCTGGTCGAGTTCGGCGTGCAGCCCGACCTCGTCCCGGCCGGGGAGCAGTCCGGCGAGGGCCTGGCCGCCGAGTGGCCGCCCTACGACGAGGACCTCGACCCGATCAACCGGGTGCTGCTGCCGCGCGCCGACATCGCCACCGACGTCCTCATCGCCCGGCTGACCGAGCTCGGCTGGGAGTGCGAGGACGTGACCGCCTACCGGACGGTCCGGGCCGCGCCGCCGCCCGCGCCGATCCGCGAGGCGATCAAGGGCGGCGGGTTCGACGCGGTGCTGTTCACCTCGTCGTCCACGGTGAAGAACCTGATCGGGATCGCCGGCAAGCCGCACAACGTGACGGTGATCGCGGTGATCGGCCCGCAGACGGCGAAGACCGCGCAGGAGTACGGGCTCCGCGTCGACGCCATGGCGGACAAGCCGTCCGTATCGGCCCTCGCCGAGGCGCTCGCGGAGTACGGTGCGAACCGGCGGGCGGCCCAGATCGAGGCGGGGGACCCGCTCCGCAAGCCCAGTCAGATGCGCCGGGGGGCCCGGCGCCGCAAGTAGCCGACGACCCAGAGGTATTCCATGTCCGCACAGTTCCCCGTCGCGCGCCCGCGGCGGCTGCGCCGCACGCCCGCGCTCCGCCGGCTGGTCGCCGAGACGCGGCTCGCACCGGCGGACCTCGTCCTGCCGATGTTCGTCAAGGAGGGCATCGCCGGGCCGCAGCCGGTCTCGTCGATGCCCGGCGTGTTCCAGCACACCCTGGACAGCCTGCGCAAGGCCGCGCACGAGGCGGCCGAGGCCGGCGTCGGCGGGATCATCCTGTTCGGCGTCCCGGCGCAGAAGGACGGCACCGGGTCCGCCGCCGACGACCCGGACGGCATCGTCCAGCGGGCGCTGCGCGACCTGGCGTCCGACCTCGGCGACGCGACCGTGCTCATGACGGACCTGTGCCTGGACGAGTACACCGACCACGGGCACTGCGGCATCGTCACCGAGTCCGGCGAGATCGACAACGACGCGACCCTGGAGCGGTACGCCTCCATCGCGCTGGCGCAGGCCGCGGCGGGCTCGGCGGTCGTCGGCCCGTCCGGCATGATGGACGGCCAGGTCGGCGCGATCAGGACGGCCCTCGACCGGGCGGGCCACACCGACACCGCGATCCTCGCGTACTCGGTGAAGTACGCGTCCGCCTACTACGGCCCGTTCCGCGAGGCCGCCGAGTGCGCGCCCCAGTTCGGCGACCGCTCCACCCACCAGCAGGACCCGGCCAACACCGACGAGTCGCTCCGCGAGGTCCTCCTCGACCTCGACGAGGGCGCCGACATGGTCATGGTGAAGCCGGCCGGCGCCTACCTCGACGTCGTCCGCCGCGTCCGCGACACCGTGGACGTGCCCGTCGCCGCCTACCAGGTGAGCGGCGAGTACGCGATGATCGAGGCCGCCGCCGAGAAGGGCTGGATCGACCGCGAGCGCACCATCATGGAGTCCCTGACCTCCATCCACCGCGCCGGCGCCGACATCGTCCTCACCTACTGGGCCACGGAGGCGGCTCGCAGGCTGCGCTGACCTGCCGGTTGTCCCGGGGGCGGTCGGGACGCGCTCTAGTTACTTAGGGTCGTTTACCGGGGGTTGCCGTGTCTGGGCGTGACGGCGGCGGGCATCATCGGTAACCAGGAACCCACGCGCGACCTTGGGATACATGGGGGGCGAGATGCTGGCGGTCACGGGGCACAGGCGGCAGAGGGCGGCACGGAACCGGATGGCGGCGGCGGCGCGGGAGTACGCCGGGTTCGGGTGGCCCAGTTTTCCGGGCGCGCACGTCGGCGCCGACCGGGCGTGTTCGTGCGACCGGATCGGGTGTCCCGACCCGGGCGCGCATCCGGTATCGGCGGCGTGGGCGCACCAGGCGAGCGTCGATCCCGAGGTGATCGAACGCTGGTGGGTGAAACGCCCGGAGGCGAACATCATCCTGCCGACGGGCCGGGTCTTCGACGTGTTCGACGTCCCGGCGGCCGCCGGCGCCATCGCCCTCGACCGGATCGAGCGGGAGGACGTTCCCGTCGGTCCGGTCGCGTCGTTCGGGGGCGAGCGGCACCTGTTCTTCGTCGCGACCCGCGGCGCGCCCGTCGACGAGGACGAGTGGTGGTCGTGCCACCTCGACACGCTGCCCGAGGACGTCGCCGACACGCCGGGCATGCGCTGGCACTGCCGCGACAGCTACATCGTCGCGCCGCCGTCCGTGCTGCCGCACGGGCGCGAGGTCGCCTGGCTGCGGCCGCCCGCGCGGGAGCCGCTGCCGGACCCGCTGCGCCTCCTGGAGGTCCTCGTGGACGCCTGCGAGGCCGCCTGAGCCCCGCTGAGCCCTTGAGCCTCCTGAGCCCCGCTGAGCCCCGCCTGGGCTAGCGCGGGGCCTTGATGGCGGGCTTCGCGCCCCACTTGGAGTAGGAGCCGCGCTGCATCTGGTTGCGGCCCTTCTCCTCACCCGCGCGGACCCAGAACTTGACCGGGCGGTGGCCCGCGTCGAGCTTGATGGCGAAGGCGATCTGCTGGGCGCCGGTCGCCTGCGCCATCCGCGCGTACATGGGGCCGAGGCCGGGCGCCTGCGCCAGCTGCGCCGCCGGCGCCTCGCCCTCGTAGATCGCGCCCGACCGGGTGAGCCTGGTCGCCGACCGCAGCAGCGTCGTCAGGTTCGCGACGGAGCTGCCCCGCCGGACCTGGTCGGCCAGCACCGGGTAGCCGCGCCCGCCGAACGCGGACGGCTTCCACTTCTTGCCCACCCGCAGGTAGAGCCGGTCCTGGACGACGACGGCGGGCATCGCCTTGCGGGCGGACCCGGACCCGGCGACCGTCATCGAGTAGGACGCCTGCCCGCCCTCCAGCGTGAACGTGCCGCGGCTGCTGACGGGGAACCCGCAGCAGCCGGTCTGCCGGTAGCTGAACGCAGCGCCGGGCGCGTTCGCGACGGCCTGGTCGATCTGCGCGATGAGCGGTGTCGGGTCGACGCCGCCGGCGGGCAGCGTCGGCTGCGGGGTGCTGCTCTGCGCCGGTGCCGGGTCGGGCGGCGGCTTCTTGTCGTCCTTCTTCAGCAGCGTCGCGGCGCCCGCGCCGCCCCCGGCGACGACCAGGACGGCGACGGCCGCGAGCACCCAGGGGGTACGGGACCGGCCGCCGCCGGGCTGCTTGCCGGCGACGACCGGGTTGCGGCCGCTGCTGCGGGCCGGTTTCGGCTTCGGCGGCTCCGGCTGCAGCGCGGCCTGCCCGGCGAGCTCGGTGAGCCGGCCGCGGCCCTGCGCCTCCCAGGACGGCCCGTAGGCGGAGACGGCCGCGTCCTCCAGCGCGCCGAGGAGGTCGGCGGCGGTCTTCGGCCGCCCCGCCGGCTCCTTGGCGAGGCCCTGGTGGACGAGCGCGCGCAGCGGCCCGGGGACCTCGTCGGCCGGGATCGGCGCCTCGCGGTGCAGCCGCGCCATGTTCCGGCCCGCGTACGGGGGCCGCCCGGTGAGCGCCTCGTAGAAGATCGCGGTGGCGGCGTACAGGTCGGTGGCGATGGTGGCGGGCTCGCCGTCCCACAGCTCCGGTGCCGCGTACTGCGCGCCGAACCGCACCTCGGTGCCGGCGGGCGCGGTCGCGAAGTCGGTGAGCAGCGCGTTGCCGTCGCCGTCCAGCAGGACGTTCGCCGGGCGGAGCGCGCCGTGCACGACGCCGCGCTCGTGCGCGGCGGCGAGGCCGAGCAGCAGCCCGCCGAGCATCGACAGCGCCGCGAGCGGCCCGGCGGGGCCCTGCGCGGCCAGCACCCGGCGCACGCTGACGCCCTCGACCCACTGCATCACGATCGCCGCGCCGTCCGCGGACTCCACGAAGTCGTAGAAATCGACCACGTTGGGGTCCTCGAGCTGCGACAGCGGGCGCGCCGCCGCGCGGAAGCGCGCGAGGAACGCCTCGTCGGCCGCGAGCGCGCCGTCGAGGTACTTGATCGCGACCTTCGTGCCGGTCTGGTCATCGACCGCCAGCACCACCCGGCCCGAGGCTCCGTCGCCCAGCTCCCGCTCGTGGGTGAAGCCCGGGACCGTCCAGCCGTCAACCACGTTGAAAGCCCATCCCTCCGATGTCGTACTTGGTGGAATATCGGCCCGCGCGGCGCGAGGTCAAGGCAAGTCGCCGAACTGCAACTGAGAGACTGAAAACGTGACTGGTATCGATCGCTCCCAGCAGTTGTTCGACCGCGCCGCCGAGGTCGTCCCCGGCGGCGTCAACTCCCCGGTGCGGGCCTTCGGCGCCGTCGGCGGGACGCCCCGCTTCATGGCGTCCGGGCGCGGCCCGTACCTGACCGACGCCGACGGGAACACCTACGTCGACCTGGTGTGCTCGTGGGGCCCGCTGATCCTCGGGCACGCGCACCCGGCCGTGGTCGAGGCGGTGCGGGACGCGGCGGGCCGCGGCACGTCCTACGGCGCGCCGACGCAGGGCGAGGTGGAGCTCGCCGAGGAGATCGTGTCGCGGACGCCGGCGGGCCGGGTCCGGCTGGTCAACTCCGGGACGGAGGCGACGATGTCGGCCATCCGGCTGGCGCGCGGCTTCACCGGACGCACCAAGATCGTGAAGTTCGCGGGCTGCTACCACGGGCACGTCGACTCCCTGCTCGCCGCCGCCGGATCGGGGGTCGCGACGTTCGGGCTGCCCGACACGCCGGGTGTGACCGGCGCGACCACCGCGGACACGCTGATCCTCCCGTACAACGACGTCGCCGCGGCGGAGACGGCGTTCGACGAGCACGGCACCGACATCGCGTGCGTCATCACCGAGGCCGTCCCCTGCAACATGGGCGTGGTGCCGCCGCTGGACAACTTCAACGCGCTGCTGAAGCGGCTGTGCGAGCGGTACGGCGCGCTGCTGGTGATCGACGAGGTGCTGACCGGGTTCCGCGCGTCCCGGTCCGGCTGGTTCGGGATCGAGGGCGTGGCGGGCGACCTGATGACGTTCGGGAAGGTGATGGGCGGCGGGCTGCCCGCCGCCGCGTTCGGCGGGCGCGCCGACATCATGGACCGCCTCGCCCCCGCCGGCCCCGTCTACCAGGCGGGCACCCTGTCGGGGAACCCCCTGGCCACGGCCGCCGGGCTCGCCACGCTGCGGAACGCCACCGACGAGGTGTACGCGGCGATCGACCGGTCGGCGGGGATCGTGGCGAAGGCCGCGTCGGAGGCGCTGGAGCGGGAGGGCGTCCCGCACTCGGTGCAGAACGCCGGCAACCTGTTCTCGGTCTTCTTCAGCGCGGCGCCGGTGGGCGACTTCGCCGCCGCGCAGCGCCAGGACTCCAAGGCGTACGCCGCGTTCTTCCACGCGGCGCTGGACCGCGGCGTGTACCTGCCGCCGTCGGCGTACGAGGTGTGGTTCCTGTCCGCCGCGCACGACGAGGAGGCGCTGGGACGCGTCCTGGACGCCCTCCCGCACGCGGCCCGCGCGGCGGCGCAGGCGTCGTCCTAGCGGGCCTGGCCGCTAGAGGGCTCGGCTGCTAGAGGGCTTGAAACGCCCGCATGGCCGCGGCGACCGACTCGGGACGCGGTGCGCGCAGCGGTGCGCGCACCGCCGGGTCGTCGATGAGCCCGATCTCGGCCAGGCACGCCTTGAGGACGGCCGGAGCCGGTTCGCCGAACAGCGCCTCCACCATCGGGAGCAGCTTGTTGTGCGTCGCCAGCGCGTCCGCCGTCCCACCGAGCACTGAGGCGTAGGCGGACGGCGCGAGGCACGCGCACGCGGCGACGCCCCCGGCCGCGCCGAGGCGCAGCATCGGGTAGATGTACGCGTCGTCCCCGCACAGCACCGCCTTGCCGGGGTTGGACGCCAGCATCGTGAGCGTGTCCGCGTCGATGCCGCCCGCGCAGTGCTTCATGCCGGCGACGCAGTCGAGCGCCAGGATCTTGAGCAGGGTCTCGGCGCCGAGCTGCTTCCCCGTCCGGTACGGGATGTTGTACGGGACGAGCGGGACGTCGACCGCCGCGCCGATGGCGGCGAAGTGGTCGACGACGGCCTCGTCCGACGGGCGCAGGTAGTACGGGACGACGATGAGCAGCGCGTCGGCGAAGTCGGCCCGTTCGCGGGCCTGCCGGATCGAGTCCTCGGTGCCCATCGTCCCGGCGCCGACGATCAGCGGTGTCCCGGCGTCGTCGGAGACGGCGCGGCACACCTCCAGGACCGTCCGCTCCTCGCCCGGGGCGAGCAGGGCGGCCTCGCCGGTGGTGCCGAGCGCGACCAGGCCGTCCACCCCGTTGCCGAGGCAGTGGGCGGCGAGCCGTTCGAGCGACTTCGCGTCCACCGCGCCGGAGCGGGTGAACGGCGTGACGAGCGAAGCGTGGATTCCGTGCATGTCAGGTCACCTCGTTGGTCGGGGCGGGGGCCGTCCGCGCGGGCGTGAGTCGCGGCCGGGACGGCAGCCGGACGCTCCCGGCGGCGACCCCGGCGATGATCAGTGCGGCGCCGGTCAGCCGCGTCGTGCTGACGTGCTCGCCGAGCAGCAGGGCCGCCGACACGAGCCCGAACGGCGGCACGAGCAGCGAGTACATGGCGACCGTCCCGGCCTCGTACCGGCGCATCAGCCATCCCCACGCACCGAAGCCGAACAGCGTCGCGACGTAGGCGATGAACGCGAGCGAGGCGACCCCGGCGACCGACAGGTGCCGAGCCGCGTCCGGCAGCGCCCCCGGCCCCTCGAAGATCAGCGACAGGACGAGCAGCGGGACCGGCGGCACCAGCGACATCCACACCATGAACCCGAACGCGTCGACCGGCTGCTCGGTGACCTGGTTCATCCGGCGCATGCCGACGTTCGCGAGCCCCCAGCCGGCGGCGCCGCCGAGGCACATCAGGAACGCCGCGATGGGCGAGCCGCCCTCGGCCTGCGCCACGCCGAGCAGGGCGACCCCGGCGAACGCGACGGCCATCCCCGCGATCTGCCGGGCGCCGAGCCGCTCGCGCAGCAGCACGCCCGCGAACAGCGCCGTGAAGATCGCCTGCACCTGGAGGACGACCGACGCCAGCCCCGCCGGCATGCCCATGTTCATGCCGAGGAACAGCAGCCCGAACTGGCCGACGCCGAGCGGCACGCCGATCAGCACGAACCAGCGCGCGGCGACGGGCGGCCGGCGGACGAGGAACACCGCGGGCACCGCCGCGGCCGTGAACCGCAGCGCGGCCATCAGCAGCGGCGGGAAGTCCTCCAGCGCCACCTTGATCGGGACGAAGTTGAACCCCCACAGCGCCGCGATCACGGTGGCCAGCAGGACGTGGCGCGGTCTCATGTCCCGATCGTCACGAAATACTGGCTTTAGGACAAGCGAGAAATTCTTGACTTCTCGATTTAGTATTGCTTCATGCTTGATCTGGAACGGCTGCGCGCCCTGCATGCGGTCGCGACCTACGGCTCGGTCAGCGCCGCCGCCGACGTCCTGCACGTCACCACGTCCGCCGTCTCCCAGCAGCTCGCCAAGCTGGAGCGCGAGACCGGGCAGAAGCTGCTCGAACGCAATGGCCGGGGCGTCCGGCTGACCGACGCCGCCGACCTCCTCGTCGCGCACGCCGAGCGGATCCTGTCCCTCGTCGAGCAGGCGCAGGCCGACCTGGAGGCGCACCGCGGCTCGGTCGTCGGCCGGCTCACCGTCGCCGCGTTCCCCACGGCCGTGCGCGGGCTGATGCCGGCGGCGCTGCGCGCGCTCCGCGCCGACCACCCCGACCTGCGCGTCCGGCTCCGCGAGGAGGACCCGCTGCGCAGCATGCCGCTGGTCTTGCGCGGCGACCTCGACATGGCCGTCGTCCAGGACTGGAACAACGAGCCGTTGCCGCTGCCCGAGGGCCTGCACAAGGGCGTGATCTGCCACGACGTCGCGGACGTGGCGCTGCCCGGCGACCACCCGCTCGCCGGGCGCGACACGATCGACCTCAAGGAGCTGGCCGGCGACCCGTGGATCAGCTCCGTGCCGGACAGCATCTGCTGCGACTGGCTCCTGCGCACGCTCCGCGCCGTCGACAGCGAACCCAGCATCGACCACATGGCCTACGAGTTCGCGACGCAGCTGGCCCTGGTCGCGGTGGGGCTCGGCAACGTGATCCTGCCGCGCCTCGGCCGCTGCGACGTGCCGCCCGGCGTGGCGATCGTGCCGCTGTCGGAGCCCCTGTCGCGCCGGGTCTACGCGGTGTGGCGGGAGGAGGCGGCGCGACGCCCGGCAATCCGCGCAGTCGTCAGCGCCCTACGCGCCGCCGTCCCCACAGACGCCCTCGCCGATGATGCGCCGGTGGTGGGGGTGCCGGGCTGATCGGACAAGTCGCCGCAAAAACCGCTGTTCGGTAAGTTCATCACGATCATGGACTTGCGGAGGGGCACGTGGACGGGGACCGGCGGGTCGGCGAGCAGTGGCGGGTCGACGGGTACACCGAGGTGCGCGAGCTCGGCGCCGGCGCGCAGGGGCGGGTCGTGCTGGCCCGGCACGAGCCGTCCGGCACGCCGGTGGCGATCAAGTACCTGGCCGTCCGGGCGGACGAGGCCGACCGGGAGCGGCTGCGCCACGAGGCCCTGATGCTCGGCCGGGCCGGCAGCCCGCACGTGGCGCGGCTGTTCCGGCTCGTCGAGGGGCCGGACACGGCCGCGATCGTCATGGAGGCCGTCGACGGCGTCTCCCTGAAGGAGCTGCTGGAGCGGCACGGCGCGCTCGGCCCGGAGGCGGCGCTGGCCGTCCTCAAGGGCTCGCTGCTGGGGCTCGCCGCCGCGCACGCGGTCGGCGTCGTCCACCGCGACTACAAGCCCGCGAACGTCGTCGTCCCGGCGGACGGGCGGAGCCGCCTCGTCGACTTCGGCATCGCGGCCCCCAGCGGGCAGGAGGCGGGCGGCGCCGGGACCCCCTACTACATGGCGCCCGAGCAGTGGAGCCGGCACGTCGCCACGCCCGCGTCGGACGTGTACGCGGCGACCTGCGTGTTCGTCGAGTGCGTGACGGGGCACCGGCCCTACGCCGGGACCCGCGCCGAGCTGATGCGGGCCCACCTGACCGGCGAGGTCCCGATCGACGCCGTGCCGGAGGCGCTGCGCCCGCTCGTCGAGCGCGGCATGGCGAAGGCGCCGGAGGAGCGCCCGGCGGGGGCGGCGGCCTTCGTGGACGACCTGGAGCGCACCGCCCAGGCGGCCTACGGCCGGAACTGGGAGGCGCAGGGCGTGCGCGCCCTGTCGGCGGGCGCCGTCGCGCTCGCGGCGCTGTTCCCGCTCGCCGCCTGGCTGCTGCCGGGCGCCGCGGGCACCGCGGCCGGCGCCGTCGGAGCGGCCGGAGCGGCCGGAGCAGCGGGAGCAGGTGCCGCCGGAGCGGGCGCGGCCGGGGCGGGCGCGGCCGGGGCGGGCGCCGCCGGGGCCGGGGCCTCCGCGGCCGGGACGGCCTCGGCCGCGGGCAAGGTCGGTGCGGCTGCGGCGATCAAGGCGTTCTTCGGCACCGGCGCCGGGCTGACGGCCGCCGCCGCCGGGACGGTCGTGGTCGTCGGCGCGGGCGCGCTCACGATCACGCTGGTCACCAAGCAGGATCCGGAGCCGCGACCGTCCGCGACGGTGCAGGCCGCGGCCAACGTCGCGGACGTGCGGCCGTGCGTCACGCGGGCGCCGGGCGCGGACCTCCCCCCGCCCGAAGGCCCCGCGAAGGTGACGCTCCCGGCCCAGGTCAAGCTGCCGAAGAACGCCGCCGTGTACCGGTCCGGCCAGGGGCTGCTGATCGGTCCCGCGGGGGTCGAGTGCGAGGGGTCGATGGGCGCGAACGGCGGCTCCAGCACGATCGGCGACTTCGGGACGGCGCAGGTCACCCAGGTCTGGCAGGGATCGATCGGCGGGATCCGGAGCCAGCTGTGCCAGTACTTCCCGGAGTCCGCGCAGGCGGACCGGGAACGCGCGCAGGGCAACGAGTGCACGAGCATCCTGGGCAACTGGGAGATGCTGGAGACGGGCGTCCCCGGCGTCCAGGCCATGATCACCCGCGGGCCGGGCACCGACGATCTCCCGGCGTCGCCCGCCGTGAAGGCGGAGGTGGCCGTCCTGTCCGCGCGGGGCGTGGCCGCGCCGATCAGCTGCGTCGCCCCGGCGGTGAACGCCGACATCTGCAAGTCGGCGCTGGTGTTCTGGTTCGTCCAGCAGCTGGCGGACGCGAAACCGCCGGCGGCCGTCCTCGACGACGCCGCCCGGCGCATCGCCGGGTACGTCGACGCCACCCGCATCTGAGCCCCGCGCCGGCCCGTCCGCCCCGTCCGGGCGGTCCGGGCCGGGGACCGTCCAGGCGCGCGGCGCGGGTAACCTGACCGGCGATGACTGACACGACGATCGTTCACCTGCTCCGGCACGGTGAAGTGCACAATCCCGAGGGCGTCCTGTACGGGCGGCTGCCCGGGTACCGGCTCAGCGAGGACGGCGTCCTCATGGCGAAGGCCGCCGCGAAATGGTTCACCGACCGGGACGTGACCGCGCTCTTCTCCTCACCGATGCAGCGGGCGCTGGAGACGGCGGCGCCGCTCGCGGACTCGCTCGACCTCCCGGTGACCGTGGACGATCGTCTGATCGAGGCCGACAACCACTTCGAGGGGCTGACGTTCGGGGCCGGGGCCGGCTCGCTGCGCCGCCCCGAGCACTGGCGGCACCTGGTCAACCCCTTCAAGCCGTCCTGGGGCGAGCCGTACAAGGGGCTCGCCGCGCGGATGCGCGCCGCCGTGATCCGGGCGCGGGAGGCGGCGCGCGGCCACGAGGCCGTGTGCGTCAGCCACCAGCTGCCGATCTGGATCCTGCGGCTGCACGCCGAGCACCGCCGGCTGTGGCACCACCCGAGCCGGCGCGAGTGCGGCCTCGCCAGCCTGACGAGCCTGACGTTCCAGGGCAGCCGGCTGGTCGAGGTGACCTACTGCGAGCCCGCCGCCGGCATCGCGAGGGGACCCAGTGTCGCCGGTGCCTGACCGCACCGCTAGGTTGTACTACGTCCTGTAGTAGTAGGAGGGTCCAGTGAACCCCCGAGTCTCCCCACTGCGCGCCGCCGCGGCCGCCGTCGCCCTGTGCGGCCTGCTCGCGGGCTGCGCCGGGACGGGTGCCGCCGGGAGCGGGCCGGACGGTGCCGACAACAGGTTCATCTCCGGCGACGGGAACATGACGCGGTACGCGCCCGGCGACCGCAAGAGCGTCCAGGACGTCACCGGGGAGCACCTCGACGGCAAGCCGTTCAAGCTCTCCGAGCTGAAGGGCAAGGTCGTCGTCGTCAACTTCTGGGCGTCGTGGTGCGCGCCGTGCCGGGGCGAGGCGCCGTCGCTGGAGCAGGTGTACACCGAGCGCAAGGCCGAGGGCGTCGAGTTCGTCGGCGTCAACTTCAAGGACTCCAAGGCCAACGCGCAGGCGTTCGAGCGCAAGTTCAAGGTGACCTACCCGTCGCTGTTCGACGCGGACGGCCAGGTCACGCTGGCGTTCCGGGAGGTGCCGCCGAGCGCGATCCCGAGCACGCTCGTGCTGGACCGGCAGGGCCGCGTCGCCGCCCGCATCATCGGCGCGACGACCTACTCCAAGCTGAACCCCCTGGTCGCCAAGGTCGTGGCGGAGAAGTGAACACGGCGGCGGCGTGAGCACGGTCAACGAGACGGTCGTCAACGGGTCGCTGGTGGCGGCGGCGCCGCTCGCGGCCCTCGCCGGGCTCGTCTCGTTCGCCTCGCCGTGCGTCCTGCCGCTGGTCCCCGGCTACCTGTCGTACGTGACCGGGATGACCGGCGCCGACCTCGCCGAGCAGCGGCGCGGGCGGCTCCTCGCCGGCGCGCTGCTGTTCATCGCGGGCTTCAGCGTCGTGTTCGTCAGCTACGGCGTCGTCTTCGGCGGCCTCGGCCGGTGGCTGCTGGAGTACCAGGACACGATCACCCGCGTCCTCGGCGTCGTCACGATCGTGTTCGGCCTCGCGTTCATGGGGCTGATCCCCGGCCTGCAGCGGACGGTGAAATCCGGGCGCCTGCCGGCGGCGGGCCTCGCCGGCGCGCCGCTGCTCGGCCTCCTGTTCGGACTCGGCTGGACGCCCTGCATCGGGCCGACCCTCGGCGCCGTGCAGGGCCTGGCGATCACCGAGGCCAGCGCCGGGCGGGGCGCGCTGCTGTCGCTGGCGTACTGCCTCGGCCTCGGCCTGCCGTTCGTCGCGACCGCGATCGCCTACCGCAGGGCGCTCGGCGCGTTCAGCGCCGTGAAGCGCCACTACCCCCTGGTCATGCGGATCGGCGGGGGGATGCTCGTCCTCATCGGGGTGCTGCTGGTGAGCGGCCTGTGGGGGGACCTGACCATCGAGCTGAAGTCGTGGATCAGCGGCTTCGAACCGGTGATTTGAGATGACTGAGACAACCGAGACCGGTACCGAGGCACCCGCCGCGCGGCAGGCGCCCGCGGAGGTGCCGCGCCCCAAGGGGATCGGGCCGTTCGGCTGGCTGCGCTGGGGCTGGCGGCAGCTCACCACGATGCGCACCGCGCTGATCCTGCTGTTCCTGACGGCGCTCGGCGCGGTGCCGGGGTCGGTCCTGCCGCAGCGGGGCCAGGCGCCCGAGAAGGTCGTCGCCTACCTGGACGAGCACAAGACGCTCGGCCCGTGGCTCGACAAGCTCTCGATGTTCGACGTGTTCGCCGCGCCCTGGTTCGCGGCGATCTACATCCTGCTGTTCGTGTCGCTGGCGGGCTGCGTCCTGCCCCGCGCGGTCAAGCACTACAAGTCGATGCGGGCCCGTCCGCCGGCCGCGCCGCGCAACCTGGGCCGGCTGCCGCAGACGGCGACGTACGAGACCGACGCGTCCCCGGACGAGGTCCTCGCCGAGGCCCGCACGGTGCTGCGCGGGCGCCGGTTCCGGGTGGACGTCGACGGCGGCGCCGCGTCCGCCGAGAAGGGCTACCTGGGCGAGTCCGGCAACCTGCTGTTCCACCTGGCGCTGCTCGCGCTGCTGTTCGCGCTCGGCCTCGGCAACCTGCTCGGCTACCGGGGCAACGTCCTGCTGACCGAGGGCAAGACGTTCGCGAACTCGCTGGGCCTGTACGACCAGTTCCAGCCGGGGCGCGCGTTCCGCAACGGCGAGCTGGCCCCCTTCACCATCCGGCTGGACGACTTCAAGGCGGAGTACGAGACCCAGGGCGCCAAGCGCGGCCAGGCCACCGAGTTCACCGCGAAGATGCACTACCGGTCGAGCCCGGGTGACGCGGAGAAGCCCTACGACCTGCGGATCAACCATCCGCTGAAGGTCGGCGGCGCGAAGGTGTACCTGCTCGGCCACGGCTACGCGCCCGTGTTCACCGTCCGGGACGCCAAGGGCAACGTCGCGTTCGAGGACTCGGTGCCGTTCCTGGAGATGGAGCCGCGCAACCTGACGTCCGAGGGCGTCATCAAGGCCCCCGACGCCGAGCCCGACCAACTCGCCTTCTACGCGATCCTGTGGCCGACCGCGGCCGCCAGCGAGGACGGCAAGCAGATCGTGTCGGCGTTCCCGGCGCCGCTCCGCCCGGTCGTCACGGTCACCGCCTTCAAGGGCGACATCGGGCTGGACGCGGGCACCCCCCAGTCCGTCTACAAGCTGGAGGGCATCGGCAAGACGCTCCAGCCGGTCAAGGGCGGGCAGAAGCTGCTGGAGCCGGGCGAGACGTTCAAGCTGCCCGGCGACGCCGGCTCCATCACGTTCGACGGGCTCAGGGAGTGGACGAGCCTGTCGGTCAACCGCGACCCCGGACGCATCCCCGCCCTGATCGCCTCCATCCTCGCGGTGCTCGGCGTGGCGACCTCGTTCATGGTCCGGCGGCGCCGGGTGTGGGTCCGTGCGAGCGCCGGAGAGGGCGGGCGTACGGTGGTCGAGGTCGGCGGTCTCACGCTGGGGAACCCGACCTCGGAGTTCGACGACATCGTGACCGCGCTGCGCGGTCCGGAGGACGAGCCGGGTCCGCGGGACGGACCCGGCCCGGAGCCCGGACCCGACCCCGAGCCCAGTCCAGAGCCCGAGCCCAGTCCAGAGCCCGAGCCCGGTCCCGAGCCCGGCGAGATCGACCCCGGCGCCGATCAGGAATCCGGGTCGGCCCCCGAACCGAAGGAGTGACGAGGTGAGCAACGCCGACCTGGCGACCCTGAGCGACAAGCTCATGCTGACCACCGTCGTGCTGTACATCGTCGCGCTGGTCGCCTACGCCGCCGACCTCGGCTTCGGCCGTCGCCGCGCGGTGGCCGGCGGCGAGCAGGCCGTGACCGAGAAGGAGCAGGCGAAGGTCCTGGTCGGCGCGGCCGGCGCGAAGAGCGCCACCGGCGCCGCGGCCACCGCGCAGACGGCGGACGCGGCCGGCACGGCGGCGGACGAGAGCGGTTCCGAGCGCGCCCGCATCGACTGGGCGAGCCTGGCCGTGCTGCTGAACGTGCTGGGCTGGGGCGCGCACCTGGGCGTCCTGGTGACGCGCGGGCTGGCCGCGAACCGGTGGCCGTGGGGGAACATGTACGAGTTCCTCACCGCGATCGCGTTCGCCGCCGTCACCGCGTTCGTCGTCGTGATGTTCCGCTACAAGGCGCGGTTCCTCGGCGCGTTCGTCATGGCCGCCGCCGTCGTCGCGCTCGGCGTCGCCAACATCTGGCTGTACGACTCGGTGGGCCCGGTCAGCCCGGCGCTGAACTCCTACTGGATCGCCATCCACGTGACCGCGGCGATCATCGCGACCGGCTCGTTCACGGTGGCGGGCGCCGCGACCATCCTGTACCTGGTGCGGGACCGCGCGGAGACGCGCGGCGGAGTCGCGGCGGGCGGCGTCCTGTCCCGGATGCCGTCGGCGGACACCCTCGACCGGCTGTCGATGCGCGTCACGATGTTCGCGTTCCCGATCTGGACGGCCGCGATCATCATGGGCGCGATCTGGGCCGACCAGGCGTGGGGCCGCTACTGGGGCTGGGACCCGAAGGAGATCTGGTCCTTCATCACCTGGATCATCTACGCCGCGTACCTGCACGCTCGCGCGACCGCGGGCTGGAAGGGCCGCAAGGCCGCGATCCTGTCGCTGGTCGCGTTCGCCGCGCTGCTGTTCAACTTCTTCGGCGTCAACTACATGTTCTCCGGCCTGCACTCCTACGCTTAGGCGCAATACTCGGGGGATGACGGCGTGTCGGGTTCCGGCTTACCCTGCCTGCGGGGCCCGGTCCGGCGCGCACGCCGCTCGACGTCCACGGGGCCCGCAGACAGAGGAGCCCGATGCGCTTCAAAGGCGTCCACCGCAAACCCCGGGAGCAGCGGACCCGGGAGGCGCCGCACGGCGGCCGGCTGCGGGCCGACGCGGCCCGCGACGAGCGCCGGCAGGAGGTCGCCTACGCGCCGTCCCCGCCCGACTCGGGGCAGGTGCGGCCGCGCAGCAACCAGCCGCGCGACCGCTTCGGCCGGTTCCGCAAGGCCGGCCGTGACGACGGCTTCGCCGCGCCGGGGCCGGACGCCGCCGGGCCGGAAGCCGTCGACACGGCGGGCGGCCCGCGCGGGCTGACCGGCAGGCTGGCGCGGCGCGTGCACGGGCGGCCGCGCACCGCCGACTACTCCTGGAGCGACTTCGAGCTGGAGGACGACCGGCTCCGCGTCGAGCCGTACCCGCCGGGCATGCCGCACGCCGCCGACGGCCGCCGCAACTGCGGCGTGCTGGAGAGCGTCATGGTCCGGCAGTGGGACGTCCGGGACGGGCCGCCGACAGCCGAGGTCATCGGCGCCGTGGACAGCCTGGCGTCGCTGCCCGAGCCGCTGAAGGACAAGCTCGCGGCCGGGCTCGACGGCATCTACGTGGGGCCCGGCGGCGTCCCGCAGCTCGACGACATGGGCCACCTGCGCGACCGTCCGCTGCCGTCCGGCCGCGCCACCTGGGACATCTGCGCCGGCGCCTACGGCGACCGCAAGATCGTCGTGGGGGACCGGCCGTCCCCGACGCCCGACGTGATGCTGCACGAGGTCGGGCACGCCCTCGACGACATCGACGGCGACGACGGCGAGTGGACGTCCGACAGCCCCGCCTTCCGCCGGCTGTACGAGGAGTGCCGCCCGCACCTGGCGAGCGCGTTCCACAAGCAGCCGGACGCGCTCGGCCGCCGCGAGTTCTTCGCCGACGCGTTCGCCGCGATCTCCTCCCGGCAGCGGCCCGCGCTCGTGGATATGCTCGCCGGCAACATCAGGACGGCCCTAGAGGTCATGCTCTTCTTCAACCGCAGGTACGGGATCTAGGACACTGCGATGGCAGACGGCGAGGGTGATCGACGATGTACGTGATCCGGCTCCCCGACGGCACGCTCCGGGTTCCGCACAGCGTGGTCTCCGAACCGGTCGTCTCCGATGCCGAGGCCGAGGCCGCGGCCGGGCCGGCGGCGCGCGAGGGGCGGATCATCGCCGACGCCTACGTCGAGATCGGGCCGGGGGACCCCGACTACGACCGGCTCCTCGGCGAGTCGCTCACCGAGGAGGAGATGGCGGACCGGCGGCGCCGCTGGCGGGACGAGGACGCCGACCTGCTGCAGCGGTTCGAGGAGTGGAAGGGGGATGCGGAGGACTGAGCGCGGGGGACTGAGCTCGGGGGGACTGAGCGCGAGCCCCGCGCGGGGCACCGGTGTGCGGGACGACTCCGGCCGCCCGGCTGGAGGGACCGATCCGTGGCGCGGCGGTCCGGGCGGCCAGAGCGTCAGCGGGCCGAATGCTCGGCGACGGGCTCTTCGCCGCGCAGCAGCGCGTGCACCTCGGACTCGCGGAAGCGCCGGTGGCCCCCCGGAGTGCGGATGCTGCTGATCCGGCCGGCGGCGGCCCACCGGGTGACCGTCTTCGGGTCGACCCGGAAGAGGGCGGCGACCTCCCCCGGGGTCAGCAGGCGCTCGCTCGTGCTCTCCACGTTTTCTCTCCCCCTTTGTCCCGCTCTCGGCGCGGGTGGACTGTTTAACAGTGTGGCGGGTCAAGACCGATTTCTCCCTTGTTTTCGGAAAAGATCACCGACCGTAGTTTCCCGAGCAGGAGCGATCGCGCTGAGTGTTCGCCACCCGTGGCGCAGCGTCCACACTGACCCCGTTTGACCTGCCATGTAACCCCGGAAACGCGCCCCCGCGCGCCCCTTCGCGGCGGCCGAAGTAGTCTTCGAGACCATGTCCGATCTAGTCTCGCTGCCGGAGATCGAACGGGCCGCCGAGCGCATCGCCGGTGTCGCCGTCCGGACCCCGCTCGTCCCGTTCCCCCGCGACCCCGCACCCGCCCCGGCCGGCGCCCCCGAGGAGCCGGCGCTGCTGGTGAAGGCCGAGTCGCTGCAGCCGATCGGCGCCTTCAAGCTGCGCGGCGCCTACGCCGCGATCTCCGCCCTCAGCGCCGCCGAGCGCGCGGCCGGCGTGGTGACCCACTCCAGCGGCAACCACGCGCAGGCCGTCGCCTACGCCGCCCGCGCCCTCGGCAGCAAGGCCGTGCTGGTCATGCCGCACACCACCCCCGCCGTCAAGGTCGAGCGGTGCGTCGCGCTCGGCGCCGAGGTCGTCTACGTGGAGCCGACCGCGCAGGCCCGCGCCGAGACCGCCGACAAGCTCGCCGCCGCGCACGGCTTCGCGCTGATCCCGCCCTACGACGACGCGCGGGTCATCGCCGGGCAGGGCACCGCCGGGCTGGAGATCGTCCGCGACCGGCCGGACGTCGACGTCGTGCTCGTCCCGGTCAGCGGCGGCGGCCTCATCGCCGGCGTCTCCGCCGCCGTCAAGGCGCTGCGCCCCGAGGCGAGGGTCATCGGCGTCGAACCGGAGCTCGCCGCCGACGCACGCGACTCGATGGCCGCGGGCCGCCCGGTCTGCTGGGACGCGGAGAAGACCGGCCGCACCATCGCCGACGCCCTGCGCGTCCAGCAGGTCGGCGACCTCCCGTTCGCGCACATCCAGGCCCACGTGGACGCCGTCGTCACCGTCACCGAGGACGAGATCCGCCGCACGATGCGCCGCCTCGCCCGCGAGGCCCGCCTCATCGCCGAACCGGCCGGCGCCGTCGCCACCGCCGCCTACCTGTACCACCGCGCCGAACTCCCGGCGGGCCGCAGCTACGTCTCGATCCTGTCCGGCGGCAACGTGGACCCGGCCCTCTTCCTGGACGTTCTGCGGTGACCGCACCCCGGGGACGGACCACGCGCGACCGGGGTTAACCTCGAAGTGCCATGAGTTCCGTCATCTTCTACACCCTCGCCCGGCTCGCGATCTTCGCGGCGACCGCCGGGGTACTGGCGCTCGTCGGCGCCCGCGGCTTCCTCCTGCTGCTGATGGCCCTGCTGATCAGCGGCGTCGTCAGCTACGTCCTGCTGTCCTCGCAGCGCGACCGCATGTCCGCCGCCGTGGCCCGCGGCTACCGCGGCCAGCGCCAGAAGTTCCGGAAGTCCCTCACCAAAGAGGACGCCTGAGCGACGGCGCGGCCCGGGTGCCCGCTGGGGCGACCGCGGGCGCGCGGGGTGGTCGGGGCAGTCTCTAGGGTGGGGGCATGACCCGCGCCTCTCTTGACAAGCAGCCCGCCGATGTCGCGGCGATGTTCGACGGCACCGCCGAGCGGTACGACCTGCTGAACACGCTGATGACCGGCGGGCAGGACCGCAGGTGGCGGCGGGAGGTCGTGCGGGCGCTCGAGGCGCGGCCGGGCGAGCGGATCCTCGATCTCGCGGCGGGGACGGGCACGTCCTCGGTGCCGTTCGCGCAGGCGGGCGCCGAGACGGTGGCGTGCGACTTCTCGCTCGGGATGCTGCGGGTCGGGGTGCGCCGGCAGGCGGACGTGCGGCGGCTGAGCTTCGTGGCGGGGGACGCGCTGGCGCTCCCGTTCGCGGACGGCTCGTTCGACGCCGTCACGATCTCCTTCGGGCTGCGCAACGTCGCCGACACCGGGCGGGCGCTGCGCGAGCTGCGCCGGGTCGCCCGGCCGGGCGGGCGGCTGCTGGTCTGCGAGGTGAGCCATCCGCCGAACGCGCTGCTCGCGCTCGGCCACAAGGCGCACCTGCGGTACGGGCTGCCGCTGCTGGCGCGGGTCAGCTCCAATCCCGACTCCTACCGCTACCTCGCCGAGTCGACGCTCGCCTGGCCCGACCAGGCGGCGCTGGCGCGGCTCATCCAGGACGCCGGCTGGGACGCGGTGCGCTGGCGCGACCTCACCTTCGGGGTGGCCGCGCTGCACCACGCCGTCAACCCGGCCTGACACGCCACGACCGGTGGGCTGGGACCGGTCCAAACTCAGACCGACCCAGAAGTACCCACCAGTCGTGATAAAGGAATAGACTCCCCTGTCGGATCCTTGTGAAGTGCTTCACAAGCGAACGAGCTGAAGAGGAACGCCGTGACCGACTCCACCCGACACGCGGACGTGATCGTCGTCGGGGCAGGCCCCGCCGGATCATCGACCGCCTACTGGCTCGCCCAGGCGGGCCTGGACGTGTTCCTGCTGGAGAAGGCCACCTTCCCGCGGGACAAGATCTGCGGCGACGGGCTCACCCCGCGCGCCGTCCGCGCGCTCATCGGCATGGGCGTCGACATCAACGACCCGGGCTGGGGGCGCAACAAGGGGCTGCGCATCTACGGCGGCGGCGTCAAGGTCGAGCTGCCCTGGCCCGAGCTGGCGTCGTTCCCCGACTTCGGGCTCGTCCGCAAGCGCACCGACCTCGACCAGCTCCTCGCCGAGCACGCCGCGAAGGCCGGCGCGCGGCTGCTGCAGGGCTGCAACGTGACCGGCCCCATCCTGGACGAGCGCACCGACCGCATCATCGGGGTCACCGCCGTCCTCGACGGCGAGGAGCTCGAGTTCCGCGCCCCGCTCGTGGTCGCCGCCGACGGCAACTCGACCCGGCTGTCGCTCGCCATGGGGCTGCGGCGCCGCGAGGACCGCCCGATGGGCGTCGCCGTCCGCCGCTACTTCCAGACGCCGCGCCACGACGACGACTACATGGAGGCGTGGCTCGAACTGTGGGACGGCGAGCGCCTCCTGCCCGGCTACGGCTGGGTGTTCGGCGTCGGCGACGGGACGTCCAACGTCGGCCTCGGCCTCCTCAACACGAGCAAGGCGTTCCAGAGCGTCGACTACCGCGGCATGCTGACGCGCTGGTGCGCGCAGATGCCGGAGGACTGGCAGTTCGCCGAGGAGCACGCCACCTCCAAGATCCGCGGCGCGGCGCTGCCGATGGGCTTCAACCGGCAGCCGCACTACACCCGCGGCATGCTGCTCGTCGGCGACGCCGGCGGCATGATCAACCCGTTCAACGGCGAGGGCATCGACTACGCGCTGGAGTCCGGCCGGCTGGCCGCCGACATCATGGTGCAGGCGCTCGCCCGCCGCACCCCGGCGCAGCGCGAGCGGACGCTGTACGAGTACCCGCGCATCCTGAAGGACGAGCACGGCGGCTACTTCACCCTCGCCCGCGTCTTCGTGCAGGCGATCGGCGACCCGCGCGTCATGAAGTTCCTCACATCGCACGGCCTGCCGCACCCGACGCTGATGCGCTTCACGCTCAAGCTCCTCGCCAACCTGACCGACCCCAGGGGCGGGGACGCGATGGACCGCGTCATCAACGCCATGCAGAAGGTGGCTCCGTCGGCATGAGCGAGCGCGTGACACGGCTGATCGAATTCAAGCTTCCGCAGGTGAGCGGACTACAGTGCATTACCCGACCCCCTGAGGGGAGCGCTATTGATCACCTTGGTTAGGGCGGCGGGTCGCGGCCGGCCCGTCCCGTACAACGTCGTACGTCCCGAGGAGAGGTCGTAGAGATATGGATCTCTATATTCCGATCATCGTGCTTGGGGTGCTCGCCTTCGCCTTCGCCGGCGGTTCGGTGCTGATGGCCGCGTTCACCGGCCCGAAGCGGTGGAACCGCGCCCGGCTGGACGCCTACGAGTGCGGCATCGAGCCGACCCCCCAGCCCGTCGGCGGCGGTCGTTTCCCGATCAAGTACTACCTGACGGCGATGCTCTTCATCGTCTTCGACATTGAGATCATCTTCCTTTATCCCTGGGCGGTCGCTTTCGACCGGATGGGGCTCTTCGGCCTTGTCGAGATGGTTCTTTTCATCGTCACCGTGCTCGTCGCCTACGCCTACATCTGGCGGCGCGGCGGTCTGGAGTGGGACTGACATGGGCCTAGAGGAGAAACTCCCGAGCGGATTCCTGCTGACCACGGTCGAGCAGCTCGCGGGATGGGGGCGCAAGAGCTCGGTGTGGCCGGCGACGTTCGGCCTCGCGTGCTGCGCGATCGAGATGATGGCGGCCGGGGACCCCCGGCACGACTTCTCCCGGTGGGGGATGGAGCGCGCCTCGGCGACGCCCCGGCAGGCCGACCTGATGATCGTCGCGGGCCGGGTGAGCCAGAAGATGGCGCCGGTGCTGCGGCAGATCTACGACCAGATGACCGAGCCCAAGTGGGTCATCGCGATGGGCGTGTGCGCCTCGTCCGGCGGCATGTTCAACAACTACGCGATCGTGCAGGGCGTGGACCACATCGTCCCGGTGGACATCTACCTGCCCGGCTGCCCGCCGCGGCCGGAGATGCTGCTGGACGCGATCCTGAAGCTGCACGACAAGATCCAGAACACCAAGCTCGGGGCACACCGCGAGAAGCAGATCGCCGAGCTGGAAGAGGCCAAGCGCCGCCAGCTGCCGCTGCTCGGACAGGGGGCCTGACGTGAGTTCCGAGCACCCTGAGCAGCAGGCCGAGCAGGCCGCCGACCAGCTTCCCGCGCAGACCGAGGAGGAGCGCCGGGAGCAGCCGATCGCCCGCAAGGGCATGTTCGGCGCGAAGACGACCGGCGACACCTCCGGCTACGGCGGGCTCGTCGTCCGGCAGAGCCCGAAGGTGTCGGCGCCGCGCCCCTACGGCGGGCCGGGCGGCGCCGCCGAGCGCGGCGAGTTCGACGACATCGCCGACGAGCTGGAGCGGGCCCTCCGGGGTCCGGGGTCGTCCCCGGAGAAGGCAGGGCCCGACTTCGGGGACGCGATCGAGCGGGTCGTCGTGCACCGCGGCGAGCTGACGTTCCACGTCAAGCGCGAGCACCTGCGCGAGGTCGCCAAGACCATGCGGGACGACCCGTCGCTGCGCTTCGAGCTGTGCTCGGGCGTGTCCGGCGTCCACTACCCGAAGGACGAGGGCGCCGAGCTGCACGCCGTCGTCCACCTGCTGTCGATCACGCACAACCGGCGGGTCCGGCTGGAGGCGGGCTGCCCCGACGCCGACCCGCACGTCCCGTCGCTGGTCCCCGTCTACCCGACGGCCGACTGGCACGAGCGCGAGACGTACGACTTCTTCGGAATCGTCTTCGACGGCCACCCCGCGCTGACCCGCATCGAGATGCCCGACGACTGGGTGGGGCACCCGCAGCGCAAGGACTACCCCCTCGGCGGCATCCCCGTCGAGTACCGAGGAGCGGAGATTCCGCCGCCGGACGAGAGGCGGTCGTACGTATGAGTTCGACGAAGTACACCGAGTACGACGCCTACGCCGCCGAAGAGGCGGCCGAGGGCCGGGTCTTCGACGTCGACGGGCAGGACTGGGACAAGGTCGTCTCCGCCGCCGAGGACCTCGGCGACGAGCGGCTCGTCATCAACATGGGCCCGCAGCACCCGTCCACGCACGGCGTGCTCCGGCTGATCCTCACGCTCGACGGTGAGACGGTGAACGAGGCCCGGGTGGGCATCGGCTACCTGCACACCGGCATCGAGAAGAACATGGAGTTCCGCACCTGGACGCAGGGCACCACGTTCTGCACCCGGATGGACTACCTGGCGCCGCTGTTCAACGAGACGGCGTACTGCATGAGCGTCGAGCGGCTGCTCGGCATCGAGGACCGGATCCCGGAGCGCGCCCAGATCATCCGCGTGATGATGATGGAGCTGAACCGGATCTCCTCGCACCTGGTCGCGATCGCCACGTTCGGGCTGGAGCTCGGCGCGACGACCGTGATGCTGAACGGGTTCATCGAGCGCGAGTACACCCTCGACCTGTTCGAGGAGATCACCGGCCTGCGGATGAACCACGCCTACATCCGGCCGGGCGGGGTCTCGCAGGACCTGCCGAGCGGCGCCACCAGCAAGATCCGCGACTACCTGGACCGGATGCCCAAGCGGATCCAGGCGCTGCGCAAGCTGATGGACGACAACCCGGTCTTCAAGGCCCGCACGCAGAACATCGCGTACCTGGACCTGACCGGCTGCATGGCGCTCGGCATCACCGGCCCGGTGCTCCGCTCGACCGGCATCCCGTGGGACCTGCGCAAGTCGCAGCCCTACTGCGGCTACGAGACCTACGACTTCGACGTCCCGACGCAGGACACCTGCGACGTGTACGGCCGCTACCTCGTCCGGATGGACGAGATGGAGGAGTCGCTCAAGATCGTCGAGCAGTGCCTGGACCGGCTGCAGTCGGTCAAGGGCCCGGTCATGATCGAGGACAAGAAGATCGGCTGGCCGGCGCAGCTCGCCATCGGCGCGGACGGCATGGGCAACTCGCCCCGGCACATCGCGCACATCATGGGCACCTCGATGGAGGCGCTGATCCACCACTTCAAGCTGGTCACGGAGGGCTTCCGGGTACCGGCGGGGCAGGCGTACGTGCCGATCGAGTCGCCGCGCGGCGAACTCGGCGCCCACGTGGTCAGCGACGGCGGGACGCGCCCGTACCGCGTGCACTTCCGCGAGCCGTCCTTCGTCAACCTGCAGGCCACCCCGGCGATGAGCGAGGGCGGCATGGTCGCCGACATCATCGCGGCGGTCGCCAGCATCGATCCGGTCATGGGGGGAGTGGACCGATGACATACGAACCCGACGTACGAGAGCGGCTGGAGCGGGACGCCAAGGAGATCATCGGCCGCTACCCGCGGCCGCGGTCGGCGCTCCTGCCGATGCTGCACCTGGTGCAGGCGGAGGAGGGCCACGTCACCAAGGACGGTGTGGCGTTCTGCGCCGAGACGCTCGGCATCACGCCCGCGCAGGTGATGGGCGTCGTCACGTTCTACACGCAGTACAAGCAGAAGCCGGTCGGGGACTACCACGTCGGCGTCTGCACGAACACGCTGTGCGCGATCATGGGCGGCGACCAGATCTGGGACGAGCTGAGCGAGCACGCCGGGGTCGGCCACGACGAGACCACCCCGGACGGCAAGGTCAGCCTGGAGCGGGTCGAGTGCAACGCGGCCTGCGACTTCGCCCCCGTGGTGATGGTCAACTGGGAGTTCTTCGACAACATGACTCCCGAGAAGGCCAAGCGGCTCGTCGACGACCTGCGCGTCGGCAACGACGTGCTCCCCTCCCGCGGCCCGAACCGCCTGGCCACCTGGCGGGAGGCGTCCCGCGTGCTCGCCGGGTTCCCCGACGGGCTCGCCGGCGAGGGCGTCCAGGCCGGGCCGGAGTCGCTGGTCGGCCTGAAGCTCGCGCACGAGCGCGGCTGGACGGCGCCGCCCACGGCGGTTGCCGGGGGGTCTGGGGGGTCGTCCCCCCAGAGTGACAGCGCCGACGTGGACCGCGAGCGGCCGGACGAGCCGGTCAAGCCGGAGCAGATCGCCGAGCCGCCGCACGAACCGGGCAAGCCGATCCCCGGCGAGGCCAAGCCCGGCAGCCAGGAAGGGCGGAACAAGTGACCACGCTGACCCCCGTCCTCACCGGGAACTGGGACCAGGCCGACTCCTTCACCCGCGCCGGCTACGAGCGCGACGGCGGCTACACGTCGCTGCGCAGGGCGCTGGGCATGGAGCCGGACGCGATCGTCCAGGCCGTCAAGGACTCCGGCCTCCGCGGACGCGGCGGCGCCGGATTCCCCACCGGCATGAAGTGGGGCTTCCTGCCGCCGTCCAGCCCGAACCCGCGCTACCTCGTCGTCAACGCCGACGAGTCCGAGCCGGGCACGTGCAAGGACATCCCGCTGCTGATGGCGAACCCGCACGTCCTCGTCGAGGGCGTCATCATCAGCTCCTACGCCATCAAGTCGAACCAGGCGTTCATCTACGTGCGCGGCGAGGTCCTGCACGTGATCCGCCGCCTGCAGCAGGCGGTCGCCGAGGCGTACGAGGCCGGCTACATCGGCAAGGACATCCTCGGGTCCGGCTACGACCTGGACGTGGTCGTGCACTGCGGCGCCGGCGCCTACATCTGCGGCGAGGAGACGGCGCTGCTGGACTCCCTGGAGGGGTTCCGCGGTCAACCCAGGCTGAAGCCCCCCTTCCCGGCCGTCGCCGGTCTGTACGGCGGCCCGACTGTCATCAACAACGTCGAGTCGATCGCCTCGGTTCCCTCGATCGTCGGGAACGGCCCCGAGTGGTTCGCCTCGATGGGCACCGAGAAGTCGCAGGGCTTCGGGATCTTCTCGCTGTCCGGGCACGTCACGCGGCCCGGCCAGTACGAGGCGCCGCTCGGCATCACGCTGCGGGAACTGCTCGACATGGCGGGCGGCGTCCGCGCGGGGCACCGGCTGAAGTTCTGGACGCCCGGCGGGTCGTCCACGCCGATCTTCACCGAGGAGCACCTGGACGTGCCGCTGGACTTCGAGTCCGTCGGCGCCGCCGGGTCCATGCTCGGCACCCGGGCGCTGCAGATCTTCGACGAGACGACCTGCGTCGTGCGGGCCGTCCAGCGCTGGTCGGAGTTCTACGCGCACGAGTCGTGCGGCAAGTGCACGCCGTGCCGCGAGGGCACCTACTGGTACAAGCAGATGTTCAAGCGGCTGGAGGCCGGCGAGGGCAGCGAGGAGGACCTGGAGACCCTGCTGGACATCTCCGACAACATCCTCGGCCGCGCGTTCTGCGCCCTCGGCGACGGCGCCACCAGCCCGGTCGTGTCGTCCATCAAGCTGTTCCGGGACGAGTACCTCCAGCACTTCGAGCAGGGCGGCTGCCCGTTCGACCCGGCCAAGTCCACCCTCTGGGGAGGTGCCAAGTGACCGTCACCGACGACAAGTCGGCGGTGGAGAAGGTCGAGATGGTCTCCTGCACCATCGACGGCTTCGAGATCGAGGTGCCGAAGGGCACGCTGATCATCCGGGCCGCCGAGCTGCTCGGCATCCAGATCCCCCGGTTCTGCGAGCACCCGCTGCTCGACCCGATCGGCGCGTGCCGGCAGTGCCTGGTGGAGATCCCGGACGCCGGCAACGGCCGCGGGATGCCGAAGCCGCAGGCGTCCTGCACGACCGCGGTGATGCCGGGCATGGTCGTGAAGACCCAGCTCACCTCGCCGGTGGCCGACAAGGCCCAGCACGGCATCATGGAGTTCCTGCTCATCAACCACCCGCTGGACTGCCCGGTCTGCGACAAGGGCGGCGAGTGCCCGCTGCAGAACCAGGCGATGTCCAACGGGCGCGGCGAGACGCGGTTCACCGGGACCAAGCGGACGTGGCCGAAGCCGCTGCCGCTGTCCAGCCAGGTGCTGCTCGACCGCGAGCGGTGCATCCAGTGCACCCGCTGCACCCGGTTCTCCGACCAGATCGCCGGCGACCCCTTCATCGACCTGTTCGCGCGCGGCGCGAAGGAGGAGGTCGGGACCGCCGACGGCAACCCGTTCCACTCCTACTTCTCCGGCAACACCGTGCAGATCTGCCCGGTGGGAGCGCTCACCGGCACCGCGTACCGGTTCCGGTCCCGGCCGTTCGACCTCGTGTCGCAGCCGAGCGTCTGCGAGCACTGCGCGTCCGGCTGCGGGCTGCGCACCGACCACCGGCGCGGGAAGGTCACCCGCCGGCTGGCCGGGGACGAGCCGCAGGTCAACGAGGAATGGAACTGCGACAAGGGCCGCTGGGCGTTCACCTACGCCACGCAGCCCGAGCGGCTCACCACCCCGCTCGTCCGGGGCGAGGACGGCGAGCTGGAGCCCGCCTCCTGGCCCGAGGCGCTCACCATCGCGGCGCGCGGCCTCGCGGCGGCGCGCGGCTCGGCCGGCGTCCTCACCGGCGGCCGCGTCACCCTTGAGGACGCCTACGCCTACGCCAAGTTCGCCCGGATCGCGCTCGGCACCAACGACGTCGACTTCCGGGCCCGGCCGCTGTCGGACGAGGAGTCGCGGTTCCTCGCCTCGTCGGTCGCGGGACGCTCCATCGAGGTCTCCTACGCCGACCTGGAGAAGGCGCCCGCCGTCGTCCTCGCCGGCTTCGAGCCGGAGGAGGAGTCGCCGATCGTGTTCCTGCGGCTCCGCAAGGCGTACCGCAAGAACCGGCTGAAGGTGTACGCCGCCGCGCCGTTCGCGACGCGCGGGCTGACCAAGGTCGGCGGCACGCTGCTGCCGACGGCGCCCGGCGCGGAGGCCGACACGCTCGGCTCCCTCATCGGGGACGCGTCCCGGTCCGACGTCCGGACGCTGCTGGAGACGCCCGGCGCCGTCATCCTGGTCGGCGAGCGGCTCGGCACGAGCCCCGGCGCGCTGACCGCGGCGGTCCGGCTGGCGCAGGTCACCGGTGCGAAGCTGGCGTGGGTGCCGCGCCGGGCCGGGGAGCGCGGCGCGATCGAGGCCGGGGCGCTGCCCGGGCTGCTGCCGATCGGCCGCCCGGTCGCCGACCCCGCCGCACGGGCCGAGGTGGCCCGCGCCTGGGGCGTCGCGGAGCTGCCCGCCGGGCCCGGCGAGGACACCGCGGGCATCATCGCGGCGGCGGCGCAGGGCCGCCGGGGCGCGCTGCTCGTCGGCGGCGTCGACCCGGACGACCTGCCCGACCCGGACGCGATGCTGCGGGCCCTGGACGCCACCCCGTTCGTGGTGAGCCTGGAGCAGCGGCCGTCCGCGGTCACCGACCGCGCCGACGTCGTGTTCCCGGTCGCCGCGGTCGCGGAGAAGTCCGGGACGTTCGTCGACTGGGAGGGCCGCGGCCGCCCGTTCGACACCGTGCTGAAGTCGGCCGGGACCATGCCGGACCTGCGGGTGCTGGCCGCGCTGGCCGACGAGCTGGACGTCCACCTGGGCCTGCCCGGCCCGGAGGCGGCCCGCCGCGAGCTGGCCGAGCTCGGCGCCTACCGCGGCGAGCGCCCGGACGCGCCGGACACCGCGCAGGAGCTGCCGCCGCACCCCGAGCAGGGCGAGGCGCTGCTCGCGACGTGGCGGCTGCTGCTGGACCGGGGCCGCCTGCAGGACGGGGAGCCGTTCCTGGCGGGCACCGCCAAGCCCGCGGCCGCCCGGCTGTCGCCCGCGACGGCCGCGGAGATCGGCGCCACCGACGCCGTCACCGTGTCGGCGGCGCGCGGCGAGGTCACGCTCCCGCTGGAGATCACCGCGGACCTGCCCGACCGGGTGGTGTGGCTGCCGACGAACTCGGCCGGCTGCGCCCTCTACCGGGATCTGGGCGCGGCCGCCGGCGGCGTCGTCAAGATCGCCAGCGGGGTGCTCGCGAGCACCGCGCGGCACGCTGGAGGTGGCAAATGAGCCCGTTCGCCGCGGCACCGGCGGCCGACCCGGCACTGCAGGACTTCGGCAAGGACCCGTGGTGGCTGATCGGGGGCAAGGTCCTCGTCATCTTCGTGTTCCTCGTCGTGACCGTGCTGCTGACGATGTGGATCGAGCGCCGCGTCATCGGCCGGATGCAGCTGCGCGTCGGCCCGAACCGCGCCGGGCCCTTCGGCCTGCTGCAGGGCCTCGCCGACGGCATCAAGCTGGCGCTGAAGGAGGACATCGTCCCCCGCCAGGTGGACAAGGTGGTGTTCGTCCTCGCGCCGGTCATGGCGGCGGTGCCGGCGTTCATCTCGTTCATCATCATCCCGTTCGGCCCGACGGTGTCGATCTTCGGGCACCAGACGGCGCTGCAGGGCACCGACCTCCCGGTCGCGGTGCTGCTGGTGCTGGCGATGTCGTCGATGGCCATCTACGGCGTGGTGCTGGCCGGCTGGTCGTCGATGTCGCCGTACTCGCTGCTCGGCGGGCTCCGCTCGTCCGCGCAGATGATCTCCTACGAGATCGCGATGGGGCTGTCGTTCGTCGCGGTGTTCATGTTCGCCGGCTCGATGTCCACCTCGGAGATCGTCGCCGAGCAGCACGACACCTGGTTCGTGGTGCTGCTCGCGCCGTCCTTCATCGTGTACGTGATCACGATGATGGGCGAGTCGAACCGCATCCCGTTCGACCTGCCCGAGGGCGAGGGCGAGATCGTCGGCGGCTTCCACACCGAGTACTCGTCGCTGAAGTTCGCGATGTTCTTCCTCGCCGAGTACATCAACCTCGCGACGCTGTCGGCGCTCGCCACCACGATGTTCCTCGGCGGCTGGCGCGCGCCCGCGCCGATCTCCACGGTCTGGGCCGGCGCCAACTCCGGCTGGTGGCCGGTGCTGTGGTTCCTGATCAAGATCTTCCTGTTCATCTTCTTCTTCATCTGGCTGCGCGGCACGCTGCCGCGGGTCCGCTACGACCAGCTGATGAGGCTCGGCTGGAAGGTGCTGATCCCGCTCTCGCTCGGCTGGATCCTGCTGGTCGCGGCCATCCGCGCCTTCCGCAACGAGGGCTACGACATGCAGCAGATCGTCATCGTCACCGCGGTGGTGGCGGCGGTGGTGCTGGTGGCGACGGTGGTCTGGGAGATGGTCCGGGGCGGCGAGGACGGCAAGGAGATCGTCCCCGGCGCGGCGGAGGGCCGACCGGGCACGCAGGAACCCGCCGGCGCCGCCGGCGGGTTCCCCGTACCACCACTGGACGCTCCGCACTACCACGGAGCACCGGCCTCGCGGAAGGCCCCGGCCTCTGGAGAGGAGGTCACCAGTGGGAGTCAGCCAACTGTCCGGGCCTGAGCCCGAGCTCGCAGCTCCTGCCCGCCACTGGCAGTGGCGTATCGGGCGCATAAGGGAGGTTGGCGCCGCCCCACGACCGGAGTCGGCTCCGGTCGACGCCGTGGCGCTTACTGCGGACTGCGGAACCGTTCCCCGGCGAGCCGGGTGCGTTCAGCCCTCACGCCACGTGCCGCTACGGAATGTAGTGGTTCAGTGTGACGCGGTGACGCCGAATCGTCGAAACCGCCCTCGAAAGGAGGCACGGCCGTGGGCTTCACTGATTTCCTGAACCCGGTCAAGGGGTTCGGGGTCTCGTTCCACCAGATGTTCATGAAGAGCGAGACCGTCCAGTACCCGGAGGTGAAGAAGCCGACCGCCCCGCGCTTCCACGGGCGGCACCAGCTCAACCGGTGGCCGGACGGCCTGGAGAAGTGCATCGGCTGCGAGCTGTGCGCGTGGGCCTGCCCGGCGGACGCCATCTTCGTCGAGGGCGCCGACAACACCGACGACGAGCGGTACTCGCCCGGCGAGCGGTACGGCCGCACCTACCAGATCAACTATCTGCGCTGCATCCTCTGCGGGCTGTGCATCGAGGCGTGCCCGACCCGGGCGCTCACGATGACCAACGAGTACGAGCTCGCCGACGACAGCCGCGAGAGCCTGATCTACACCAAGGAGATGCTGCTGGCGCCGCTGCGCGAGGGCATGGAGGTGCCCCCGCACGAGATGCGGCTCGGCGACACCGAGGAGGACTACTACCGCCTCGGCCTCCAGCCCGACGAGAAGGGCGGTGAGGGCGAATGAGCACGGCTGTCCTCGCGGCCCCGCTCGCACAGCAGGTCGCCGACAAGCAGTCGGGCGAGCCGTTCTTCTTCTGGCTGCTCGCCGTGGTGTCGGTGGTCGCCGCGCTCGGCATGATCTTCATGCGGAAGGCGGTGCACTCGGCGCTGCTGCTGGCGACCGTGATGCTCTGCCTCGCCGCGCTGTACGCGATCCAGAACGCGCCGTTCCTGGCGTTCGTCCAGGTGATCGTGTACACCGGCGCGGTGCTGATGCTGTTCCTGTTCGTGCTGATGCTCGTCGGGGTCAGCTCCACCGATTCGCTGGTGGAGACGATCCGGGGCCAGCGCTTCTGGGGCGTGATCGCCGCGATCGGCTTCATCGCCCTGCTGACCGCGGGCCTCGGCAACGCCTCGCTCGGCGACTCGGCGGGCCTGACCCAGGCCAACGCGGAGGGCAACGTGGTCGGGCTGGCCCGGCTGCTGTTCTCCAAGTACGTGTTCGCGTTCGAGGCGACCAGCGCCCTGCTGATCACCGCGGCGCTGGGCGCGATGGTGCTGGCGCACCGGGAGCGCACCGAGCCGAAGCCGACGCAGAAGGACCTGTCCAAGGGGCGGTTCCTGGCCGGCGACCACCCGGGCCCGCTGCCGGGACCGGGCACCTACGCCCGGCACAACGCCGTCGACATGCCGGCGCTGCTGCCGGACGGGACGCCGTCGGAGCTGTCGGTCAACCCGGTCATCGCGGCCCGCACCGACACCGCCGAGAGGCACGCCGACCTGTACGGCGGGACCCAGGAAGAGGCACTCGACCGGGACGTCGCCAGAGTGAAGGCCGTCACCGAGGATGCCGAGGACGCCGACGCCGAAGGGCGCTCCGTGAAGTCGGGGGCGCCGGCCATGGGCGGCGGCGCGAGTGAAGGCGAGGCTGGTCAATGAGTCCAGGGCACTACCTGGCGCTCTCGGCGATCCTGTTCACCATCGGAGCGCTCGGCGTCCTCGTGCGCCGCAACGCGATCGTGGTGTTCATGTGCATCGAGCTCATGCTGAACGCGACGAACCTGGCGTTCGTCTCGTTCTCCCGCATGCACGGCAACCTCGACGGTCAGATCATCGCCTTCTTCGTGATGGTCGTGGCCGCCGCGGAGGTCGTGGTGGGCCTGGCCATCATCATGACCATCTTCCGGACCCGCAGGTCCTCGTCGGTCGACGACGCGAACCTGCTGAAGTACTGAGAGGTCGGGAATGCAAGCGGAAGGCATCCAGGCCGCGTCCTGGCTTCTCATCGCGCTCCCGCTCGCGGGCGCCGCGATCCTCCTCCTCGGGGGGAGGCGCACCGACAGGTGGGGGCACCTGCTCGGCACCGCCACCGCGATCGCGTCGTTCGGCGTGGGCGCCGCGATGCTCGTGCAGATGCTCGGCTACGACGCCGCGGCGCGCAGCCGGACCGTGCACCTGTGGGACTTCATCGACGTCGGCTCCTTCAAGGTCGGCATGGACCTGCTGGTGGACCCGCTGTCCATCACCTTCGTCCTGCTGATCACCGGGGTCGGCTCGCTCATCCACATCTACTCCGTCGGCTACATGGCCGAGGACCCCGAGCGCCGCAAGTTCTTCGCGTACCTGAACCTGTTCGTCGCGGCGATGCTGCTGCTCGTGCTCGGTAACAACTACCTGGTCATGTTCCTCGGCTGGGAGGGTGTGGGCCTCGCGTCCTACCTGCTGATCGGGTTCTGGCAGCACAAGCCGACCGCGGCGACCGCGGCGAAGAAGGCGTTCGTCGTCAACCGCGTCGGCGACATGGGGATCATCATCGCGATCGCGCTGATGTTCGCCACGTTCGGCACCATCGACTACGGGCCGATCCTCGGCGGTGAGCACGCGGGCCTCGCGTCCCGGCTCGGCACCGGCACCGCGACCGCGATCGGGCTGCTCCTGCTGCTCGGCGCGTGCGGCAAGTCGGCGCAGCTGCCGCTCCAGTCCTGGCTGCTGGACGCGATGGAGGGCCCGACCCCCGTGTCGGCCCTCATCCACGCGGCGACGATGGTGACCGCGGGCGTGTACCTGATCGTCCGGTCCGGGCCGATCTTCGAGATGTCGGAGACCGCGCAGCTGGTCGTGACGATCGTCGGCGCGGCCACGCTGCTCGCCGGCGCGATCATCGGTTGCGCGAAGGACGACATCAAGAAGGCCCTCGCCGGGTCGACGATGTCGCAGATCGGCTACATGACGCTGGCCGCCGGGCTCGGCAAGGCCGGGTACGTGTTCGCCATCGCGCACCTCGTCGCGCACGGCTTCTTCAAGGCGGGCCTGTTCCTCGGCGCCGGCTCCGTCATGCACGGCATGAAGGACGACGTGAACATGCGCCACTACGGCGCGCTGCGCGGGGTGATGGTCTTCACCTACGCGACGTTCGGGCTCGGGTACCTCGCCATCATCGGGTTCCCCGGCCTGTCCGGCTACTTCACCAAGGACGCCATCATCGAGACGGCGTTCGACAAGGGCGGCACGTCCGGGGCGATCCTCGGCACCTGCGCGGTGGTCGGCGCGGCCATCACCGCCTACTACATGTCGCGCCTGATGTTCATGACGTTCTTCGGTGAGAAGCGCTGGGCGGACGACGTCCACCCGCACGAGTCGCCGAAGGTCATGACGATCCCGCTGATGCTGCTCGCGGTCGGCTCCGTCGCCGCCGGCGGGCTGCTGATCCTCGGCGGGTTCGCCGGCTTCCTGGAGCCGGTCGTCGGGAAGCCCGAGCACCCGCACGAGTTCAACCCCGTCACCGGGCCCGGTATCGCGACCCTCGTGCTGATGGTCATCGGTGCGGCGATCGCGTGGCGCCAGTACGGCGCCCGCAAGGTGCCGCGCGAGGCGCCCAAGGGCTCGTTCGTCACCGTCGCGGCCCGCCGGGACCTGTACGGCGACGCGCTCAACGAGTCGCTGCTGATGCGTCCCGGGCAGTGGCTGACCCGGCTCGCGGTCTGGTTCGACGGCCGCGGCGTCGACGGTCTCGTCAACGGCACCGCCGCCGGGCTCGGCGGCAGTTCCGGCCGGCTCCGGCGGGTCCAGACCGGCTTCGCCCGTTCCTACGCACTCTCAATGCTGGGCGGCGCGGCCCTGATCGTCGCGGCGCTCCTGGTGGTGAACGTTTCATGAGCGACTTTCCCTGGCTGAGCGTCCTCATCGGACTGCCACTGGTGGGCGCGCTGCTGCTCATCGCCATCCCGCGCGAGCGGGAGACGCTGGTCAAGCAGTTCGCGCTCGGCGTCTCCCTCGTCGTCGCGGCGCTGACCGGCGTCATGGCGGCGGGCTTCGACGCGGGCGGGGCGCGCTTCCAGTTCGAAGAGAAGTACTGGTGGATCAGGGAGTTCGGGGTCCACTGGGCGCTCGGCGTCGACGGCGTCGCGCTGGTGCTGATCCTGCTGTCGGTCATCCTCGTCCCGCTGGTCATCCTGGCCTCCTGGAACGAGGCCGACCGGTCCGGCGGGTCCGACGTCCCGCCGAAGCGGTCCGCGAAGACCTACTTCGCGCTGCTGCTCTCGCTCGAAGCGACCATGATCGGCGTCTTCGCGGCGACCGACGTGTTCCTGTTCTACGTCTTCTTCGAGGCGATGCTGATCCCGGTGTACTTCATCATCGGGTCCTACGGCGGCGCGCAGCGCTCCTACGCCGCGGTGAAGTTCCTGCTGTACTCGCTGCTCGGCGGGCTGCTGATGCTGGTCGCCGTGATCTGGCTGTACCCGCTGTCGGCCAAGTCCGTCGCGGACGGCGGCCTCGGGCACGGCACGTTCATGTTCGACGAGCTGTCGAAGATGAACATCGACCCGACGACGGCGAAGTGGCTGTTCCTCGGCTTCTTCATCGCGTTCGCGATCAAGGCGCCGATGTTCCCGGTGCACACCTGGCTGCCGGACGCGGCGCAGCAGTCCCCGGCCGGCGCGCTGGTGCTGATCGTCGGCGTCCTGGACAAGGTCGGCACCTACGGGATGATCCGGTTCTGCCTGGAGCTGTTCCCGGGGGCGGCCAAGTGGGCGACGCCGGTCGTGCTCGCGTTCGCGGTCGTCAGCATCATCTACGGCGCGATCCTCGCGATCGGGCAGGTCGACATGAAGCGGCTGATCGCCTACACGTCGATCTCCCACTTCGGGTTCATCGTGCTCGGCATCTTCGCGATGACGTCGCAGGCCCAGTCGGGCGCGGCGCTGTACATGGTGAACCACGGGTTCTCCACCGGCGCGCTGTTCCTGATCGTCGGGTTCATGATCGTCCGGCGGCGGTCGGCGCGGATCTCCGACTTCGGCGGCATGCAGAAGGTGGCGCCCGTCCTCGCCGGGATGTTCCTCATCGCCGGCCTGTCGAGCCTGTCGCTGCCCGGCCTGTCGCCGTTCATCTCGGAGTTCCTCGTCGTGGTCGGCACGTTCAGCCGCTACGAGTGGGCCGCCGTCGCCTCCATCATCGCCATCGTGCTCGCCGCCATCTACATCCTGTGGATGTACCAGCGGACCATGGGCGGCCCCACGGTCCCCGCGGTCGAGGGCATGAAGGACCTGTCCGTCCGGGAGAAGTGGGTCATCGGCCCGATCATCGCGATCATCGTGGCGATGGGCTTCTTCCCCCAGCCGGTGCTGCACGTGATCAACCCGTCGGTGGACCACACGCTGGCCCGGGTCGACCAGCACGACCCGGCGCCGGACATCACCGGTAACGTCGCCGAGAACGGAGCCCGTCCATGAGCACCTCTGAACAGGTGAGCGCGGTCCTCGCGCAGGGGGGTGACATCCCCGCGCCGCACATCGAGTACGGGCAGATCATGCCCCTGCTCCTCGTCCTCGGGATCGCCGTCGCGGGCGTGCTCGTCGAGGCGTTCGTCGGCCGCCGCGCACGCTACTTCGTGCAGGTGCCGCTGGCGTTCCTCGGCCTCGCCGGCGCGTTCGCGTGGACGATCGTCCTCGGGTGGAAGGACAACCCGCACCACGTCGCCGCCGAGGGGGCGCTCGGCGTGGACGGGCCCACGCTGTTCATCCAGGGCACGATCCTGGTGCTGGCGCTCGTCAGCCTGCTGCTGATCGCCGAGCGCGGCGACGGCGGCTCCGCCGGCGGGCACTTCGCCGCGCAGGCGTCCGCGCTGCCCGGCAGCGAGGCCGAGCAGCGCACCGCGCGGGCGGGGGTCACCCAGACCGAGGTGTACCCGCTGATGATGTTCGCCGTCGGGGGCATGATCATGTTCCCGGCGGCCAACGACCTGCTGACGATGTTCGTGGCGCTGGAGGTCATGTCGCTGCCGCTGTACCTGCTGTGCGGGCTCGCCCGCCGGCGGCGCCTGCTCTCGCAGGAGGCGGCGGTCAAGTACTTCCTGCTCGGCGCGTTCTCGTCGGCGTTCTTCCTGTACGGCGCGGCGCTGCTGTACGGGTACGCCGGGTCGGTCCGGCTGTCGGACATCTCCGCGCAGATCGGCAAGGACGCCGGCAGCGAGACCCTGCTGCTCGCGGGCGTCGCGCTGCTGTCGGTCGGGCTGCTGTTCAAGCTCGGCGGCGTCCCCTTCCACATGTGGAAGCCGGACGTCTACCAGGGCGCCCCCACCCCGATCACCGCGCTGATGGCGTCCGGCACGGTCGTCGCCGCGTTCGGCGGGATCCTGCGCGTCTACTACGTCGCGTTCGAGACGCTCCGCTGGGACTGGCAGCCCGTCATGTGGGGTGTGGCGATCATCACGATGGTCGCCGGGTCGATCATCGCGATCACGCAGACCGACATCAAGCGGCTGCTGGCCTACTCCTCGATCGCGCACGCGGGCTTCCTGCTCATGGGCGTGATCGCCAGCTCCCCGAACGGCCTGTCGAGCACCCTGTTCTACCTGCTCGCCTACGGCTTCGCCTCGGTCGGCGCGTTCGCCGTCGTCACGATGGTGCGGGACGCGGGCGGCGAGGCCGGGCACCTGTCCCGGTGGGCCGGGCTCGGCAAGCGGTCCCCGGTCGTCGCCGGCGTGATGGCGTTCTTCCTGCTGACGTTCGCCGGGATCCCGCTCACCAGCGGGTTCACCGGGAAGTTCGCGCTGTTCAAGGCGGCCGTCGAGGAGGGCGCGACGCCGCTGGTCGTCGTCGCGGTCATCGCGTCGGGCGTCGCCGCGTTCTTCTACGTCCGGGTGATCGTCGTCATGTTCTTCAGCGAGCCGGACGCGGACGGGCCGGTCGTGGTGGCCGGGCCGGCGACCGCGGTCGCCGTCGCCCTCGGCGTGACGGCTACTGTGGTACTCGGCGTGATCCCGCAGCCGGTCCTGGACCTCGCGAGTCAGGCCACGACCCACATGTTCGTCCGTTAGGGAGTCTTGGGTGAGCAACCCATCCGCTGAGGAGTCCGGCGGGCCGGCCGGTACGGTGACCGGCCCGTTCGGGCTTCCCATCGACGCCGCGCTCGCGTCCAGCGCCAACGCGCGCCTGGCCGATGTCGAGACCATGCTGCTCGACTGCGTGCGCGGTGAGGACCCGCTGCTCACCGAGGCGTCCGAGCACCTCGTCGAGGCGGGCGGCAAGCGGTTCCGGCCGATGCTGGTGCTGCTGGCCTCCCACTTCGGCGACCCCGCCGCGTCCGGGGTGGTCCCCGCCGCCGTCGTCGTCGAATTGACGCACCTCGGTACCCTCTACCACGACGACGTGATGGACGAGGCGACCGTCCGGCGCGGGCAGGAGTCGGCGAACTCCCGCTGGACGAACACCGTCGCGATCCTCACCGGCGACTACCTGTTCGCCCGCGCGTCCGACCTGCTCGCCGACCTCGGCCCGGAGGCCGTCCGGATCCAGGCCCGCGCGTTCGCCCGGCTCGTCCGCGGCCAGATCCAGGAGACCGTCGGCCCCGGCACCGGCGCCGACCCCCTCAAGCACTACCTGCAGGTCGTCGCCGACAAGACGGCGTCGCTGATCGCCGTCTCCGGCCAGTTCGGCGCCCTGCTGTCCGGCGCCCCCGCGCACGCCGTCGACACGATCACCTCCGCCTGCGAGAAGATCGGCATCGCGTTCCAGCTGTCCGACGACATCCTCGACATCGACTCCGAGACCGAGGAGTCGGGCAAGACCCCCGGCACCGACCTGCGCGAGGGCATCCGCACCCTGCCGATGCACCTCGTCCTCGGCGGCACCGGCTCCGGCCCGGACGACGCCCGCCTCCGCGAGCTCCTCGTCCAGGACCTCACCGACGACGCCCTGCACGCCGAGGCGCTCGCGCTGCTGCGCGCCCACCCGGCGATGGACCGGGCCCGCGCCGACCTGCGGCAGTGGGCCGAGGACGCCCGCGCCGAACTCCTCACCCTCCCCGACATCCCGGCCCGCGACGCCTTCACCAACCTCTGCGACTACGTCGTCTCCCGCACGGGCTGAACAACGAGGAACGGGGCCGTTCGCGCCGCCGACGGGAGTCGGCG
>NZ_JBEYTW010000060.1:0-51451 GCF_040643275.1 Spirillospora sp. NPDC047418 | reverse complement strand
CTGAGCCCGGTGGACTACGAGGAACGGCACCGAGCCTCGATCACGACCACCTGACCCATCTCACCCCAGCTGTCCGTGCTACGGGGGGAACCTCAGCGCTATGTCTCTTGTAAGCCAGCGAGGTGTTAGCCTCGATTTTTCGTGAGGTCGGTTGGGTCGCGGAGCGACCCAACCGACGCTTCGTTTTCGGTGACGGGTCATCTCTCGAGCCCGACTGTCGCGTCGGGTGGGCGGGGTTCCACGGGCCCGGAGGTTCTCCTTCCCGGTATTGATGGGATGGCTTGGGCTGGTCAGGGCGCCGGGAGCATCTGCAGCCGGGTGATCGCCGAGGCGATCGGGCCGCTCCAGGGCCAGTGGCGGGCCAGGCGGAGCCGGAGTCGTCGGCCGCCGCGGGCCAGGCGTGCGGCGGTCGAGAAGACGCGCAGGCGCAGGCGTTTGGGTTCCCAGCGGCGGACCGGATGATCGGCGAAGGCGAGCATCTGAGTCCAGGCGGTCAGGTCGGTGGCCAGCGCGACGAGTTCGAGCCAGATCTGGTTGGCGGCGGCGTCGTGCAGGGGCAGGTTGCGCAGGCCGGTGTCCTTGGCGCAGCGGATGCGGTCCTCGCAGCGGGCGCGGCGGCGGTGGCGCAGTTCCAGGTCGGCGAGCTGCCCGTGCCGGGTTGCGGTGACGAAGCAGGTGAAGCGGTGCCCGTTGATGTCGGTGAACCGCAGCTGCGCGCCGGGGTGGGGGCGTTCACGGCGGACGATGACCCGCATCCCCTTGGGCCAGCCGGTCAGGTCCAGCATGCCGGTCAGCTCGGCCACCCACGCCCCGGGGCGGGGCCGGCGGTCGGCGTCGTAGGCGCACTGCCACACGTGCTCGGGCAGGGCGAGGATGGCGGCGCAGATGTCGTCGGTGAGGTTGAAACCGATCGAGTACTTGACGCGGCGAGCGGTGACCCAGTCCAGGAACTCGTGGGTGCCGCCACCTGAATCGGTCCGGATGACGACCTGTTTGTGCAGGCGGGACGGGATCTGGTTGAGGGCCAGGCGGCCCGCGGTGATGTGGTCGGCGGCGGTGTTGGACCCGGCGTTGCCCGGCCGCAGCACCAGCGCGGCCGCCTCACCGGTCCCGCCCGGGCCGTGGTCGATGAACGCGGTCATCGGATGAAACCCGAACGTGCGCTTCCACGTCGGGGCTGCGTGTTCCTTCTCCGAGTGCGCGAGCACGATCGTGGCGTCCAGGTCCACCGGAATCAGGCCCCCGCCCGTCCCGGGGGCGTGCTCGCCGGCCAGTTCCCAGGCCCGCGCCCGCGCCGCCGCCCGGGCCTTGCGGATCGCCCGCAACGCCTGCGGGCCCGCGTCGGCAAGGAGGGTGACCAGCCGGGACACCGTCGGGTCGGAGGCAACCGGCCCGAACAGCTCCGGCTCGGCGCGCAGGACCGCGATGTCGGACAGGCAGTCTCCGCCCAGCGCCAGCATCACCGCCAGGTCCGCGACGACCTTGCCCGGATCGTGGGTCGCCCGCGGCTTGCGCCACCGCTCCAACCCAGCGGAAAGCGCCTGGTCGAGCCCGGTCGCCCGGAGTGCCTCGGTCAGCAGCACCCCACCGGCCTGACCAACGATCCCCGCCCCGTCCGAAGAGACCATGAGCTTGGCACGGCGACCTGTAGTCTTCACGTGAAAAGTGCCTTCTGAACTGGCGCGGACAGGACCTTCGACAAGCCCTATCCTCCCAGCTCGGGGCACTTTTCTTGTCTAAACGGTCACGCTCGAACCGCCGCCCGGTGAAAGCCCGAGGTTAGATACGGTCGCCCGCGTCACGTGGACGATCATTCCGGCCTGAGCAAGCGAGAGACCTCGCTGCGTGCGGTAAAACCACAGGTCAAAGGCTAGCCAGGCCCACAGCGAGGACGTCGGGTCGATCGACTCTCGAACACTCATCGCTCCTCCAGAGGTGTATCGCGCCACCTTAAAATCACTTTAAGTTAGAGCGCAAAAACACACAGTGAAGGCGGAATCCGCAAACTGAGGATGGCCTTCAATGAACGATCTTGACCTCGTCACCCCGCCCCCCGGCATGCCCGAGGTACGTCTGACCCTGCTCGCCGCGCCGTCGACCGTCGTACTGGCCCGTGAGCTCGTCCGCTACGCACTGACGAACTGGGGCTTCGACCGCGACGTGATCAACGACTCGACCCTCGTCATGAGCGAGATGGTCACCAACGCCGTCACGGCCGCGCGCGGTCGGCGGCTCCGCCTGCGCCGCGCCCTGTGCGGAGGGACGCCGCTCCTGGAGTGCTGGGACCCGTCCCCCGGACTCCCGGCCCAGCGAACGCCGTCCCTCATGGCCGAGAACGGGCGCGGCCTCGCGATCATCCACGCCTACGTGAAGGAGACCGGCACCCGCCCCTCCGCCACCGGCGAGGGAAAAACCGTCTGGGGGAAATGCCCGCCTGAGCGGCCCGGCCCGAACACGTCCCGTCGAAGTTGCATCTGGGGAAGGCCGTCGCCGCGTTTCCGCGGCTGGAGCGCCGCATCGCGCACGGCGGGGGCACACGGCCTGGGCTTCGGCCGGGGGTGGTCAGGGGGAACGCATTTCCCTGGCGGCATGTGGGCCGTAGGCTGGGGAAAGCCGGAAAGGGCAGGTGGTCAATGCCGGAAAATCAGCACGATCCCACCGCCCCCCAACACCCGTTCGACCATGTCGGGCAGCGCCGGAGATGTCGTGCAGGCACGCGATATCGAGGGCGGTGTGCATTTCCATTACGGTCGCGGGACGCCGCATTCCGCGCCGTGGCAGCTGCCCAGGGGCGTCCGGGTCTTCGTCAACCGGCGAGCCGATCTTCGGCGCCTGGACGCCCTTGTCACCGGGCCGCAGGCCGACGCGGCCGACGGCCTCGTCGCGTACGTGATCGCCGGAACGGCCGGGGTGGGCAAGACCTCGCTGGTGCTGCACTAGGCGCACCGGGTCCGGGACGCGTTCCCGGACGGGCAGCTCTACGTGGATCTACGCGGCTACGATCCGGGGCCGCCGGTGACGCCGGGGCAGGCGCTGGAGCGGTTCCTGATCGCGCTCGGCGTCCCCGCCTCCGCCATTCCGCCCCAGGTGGACGATAAGTCCGCCCTATATCGGTCAATTCTCGCCGATCGCCGGATGCTGGTCATTCTCGATAACGCCGGAACAACTGGGCAGGTCCGGCCGCTCATTCCGGGGGCGGGCCGCAGCCTGGCCATCGTGACGAGCCGCAGCCGGCTTTCGGGCCTGCTCATCCGCGACGGCGCGCAGCGCACGATCCTCAGGACCCTGTCCGAAGCGGAGTCGGTCGCGCTGCTGACCGAGACGATGGCGGCCTACCGGCCGGGAGACGATCCGGCGGACATCGCCGAGCTGGCCAGGCTGTGCGCCCACCTCCCACTGGCGCTGCGCATCGCCGCCGAGCGCGCCGCGGGACGTCCCGGGATGCCCCTCTGCGACCTCATCGCCGACCTGCGGGACGAGTCGTCCCTGTGGGAGGCGCTGTCCACCGGCGACGACGACGAGGCCGAGGCGGTCCGGACGGTCTTCGCCTGGTCCTACCGGGCGCTGCCCGAGGACGCCGCCCGGCTGTTCTGCCTGCTCGGGCTCCATCCCGGCGGCGACTTCAGCGAGGCGGCCGCGGCCGTCCTCGCCGATCCCGGAGAGGAACGAGTGCGCGCCTGCCTGGACGTCCTCGCCGGTGCCTACCTGCTGGAGCAGAGGGCACCGGGGCGCTACCAGTTCCACGAGTTACTGCGCGCCTACGCGGTGGCAAGGGCCAGGTACGAGATCTCGCAGCAGGACCAGATGGCCGCGGTGGAGCGGATGTGCTCCTGGTACCTGCACGGCGCGTACCAGTGCGCGCTCTCCCTCGCTCATGACACGACGCTGCTGTTCGAGCTCGAGCCGCCTCCGAACGTCCCCGTACCCGCCTTCCGGGACCGAGAGCAGGCCGCCCAGTGGTACGCCGAGGAGAAGATGAACCTCCTGGGCGCGGTGCGCGCCGCGGCCGAGACCGACCGGCGGGAACTCGCCTACAGACTGGCCGTCGTTTTGGAGCGGATCTACGCGACCTACAACCATTTCCAGGACTGGCGGACCACGTCCGAACTGGGACTGGAGGCCGCACGGGCGCTCGGTGATCGGGAGGGCGAGGCCGTGCTCTGCGAGAGCATCGGCCGGCTCTGCCGGATGACGCTGCAGCTGGACGAGGCCGCCCGCTACCACCGGGCGGCGATGGAGATCCACCGGGAGCTGGGCGACGATCTCAGCGTGGTCAAGGCACTGAACGGGCTCGGCTGGGTCGAACTGTTCGCGCACCGGCCGGCGCGAGCGCGCGCGGGCCTGGAGGAGGCGCTGTCGATCGTCCGCGACCTCGACGACCCCTACTGGACGGCGACCGTCCGCTACAGCCTCGGCTACGCCCTGATCCAGCTGGAGCTGCTCGACGAGGCGGAGTCCGTCCTCGTCAGGTCGCTGGAGGCGTACCGGGCCATGGGCGACCACCGCCTCTACGAGTCGATGGTGCTCACCGCGTTCAGCCTGCTGGCGCGCAGGCGCGGGCTGAGCACGCAGGCCCTCGCCATGGCGGAGGACGGGGTGGCGATCGCCCGGGACATGGACAACCCGCTGTGGGAGGGCACGGCGCTGCTGTACCTGGGGAAGGCCCAGCTGGCGGACGGACGGCCCGACGACGCACTCGTCTCCACCCAGCGCGCCGCCGTGATGTTCCGCCGCGAGGGCGACCCGAGCCGTGAAGCGATGGCGCTGGACGGCACGGGCCGCGCGTACCGGGAGCTCGGCCGGCTCCCGGAGGCCGTGGACTTCCACCGCCGCGCCGCCGCGGTGCACGGCCAGGTCGGTGACCGGTGGAAGCGCGCGAAGAGCCTCGTCCGGCTCGCCGATGCGCTGGCGGCGGCCGGGGAGCGCGACGAGAGCGCGCCGTACCTGCGCGAGGCGCAGGCGATCTTCACCGACTACGACGACGCAAGATCGGTGGCGCTGCGCGCGGAGGCCGCTGCCGGCGAGCCGGACGGAGGCAGCGGGTCGTCGCGCAGCAGCGAGTAGAGCACCTGGTCGTGCCGGCGCCCCTCCCGCCACTGCGCGGCGCGCAGCAGGCCCCCCTGGTGAAACCGCACCGCGCGAGCATCCGCTGCGAGGCCGTGTTGCCGGCGTCGGCGATGGCCTGGACGCGCCAGGCCAGCGTGTGGTCGAACAGGTACCCGGTGAGCTGGTTCAGCGCCTGCGGGCCGAGACCATGCCGCCGCTGCTCCGCGAGAACATGCAGGGCGACCTCCCAGCACCAGGACGTTTCGACCGGCCCCCAGGTGCGGCGGAACCAGAAGGCGCTTCCGGCGACCCGGTCGTCGGCGGTCACGGTCAGCCGGCCGCCGTCCGGGCCGAGCGCCCCCATCTCGGCGAGCCCCCGGCCGGGCGGGCCGAACCCGAACCACTGGTGCTCTCCGGAGCCGTCCCGGGTGGCGTAGGCGCGTTCGAAGACCGCGAGGTCGGCCTCATCGAGCGGGCGGAGCCGGACGATCACCACTGGAACTCGCCGAGCAGCTCGCGGGTCTCGGCATCCCCGTTGCGGGCCAGTTCCTCGGTGAGCGCGTGTTCGGCGCGTACACCGCGTCCGGTGTCGGCCCGCTGCCAGGACGGGACGAAGCCGAGCAGCAGCAGCCGGCGATATCCGGCGGCCGCGTCGGACGGGACGGTCCGGTGCCACAGGCCCGCGTGGATGAAGACCGCGTCGCCCGGCTCGAAGAAGAGCTCGACCTGCCCGGCGCGGTCGCTCTGATTACCGAGCGGGATGCGCACCGCGCCGCCCCGATGCGATCCGGGCAGCAGGCACAGGGCGCCCTCCCGCTCGGTGATCGAGTCGAGGTAGATCAGGCAGTGGATCTGGTGCGGATAGCTGAAGAGGGCGGGCAGGGGGTCGGGGATGACCGGCAGGTGGGCGTGCCAGGGCACCGCGACACCGGCGCGGCCCGCGTGGTTCAGCCGGGCCTCGAGGTCGATCCACACCTGCGGGCCGAGCAGCGTCCGCGCGACCGACAGTGCCGGCTCCAGGCGCAGGAGCGGGTGGAACACCGGGTCCTTGTCGAGCAGCGACCGGAGGTAGACACTCTCGCCGGGGAGGTCCTCGGCCTCGGGACGGCCCTCCTCGGCCTCGGCCAGCCGCAGCACGGCGGCCGCGAGGACCCCCGCCGCCGCCTCGTCCAGCAGGCCCCTGCGCACGAGGTATCCGGACCGGACGAGCGCATCGAGGTCCTCGGGCGTCGCCGTGGTGGTGACCGTGCGGCGGGGATAGCCCGCCGCCTGGTCGCTGATGACGAACTCGGTGCTCAGCTGGGTCCGGCCCCCGGCGCGCATGCCTCCGCCTCCGCACGTGAGGTGTCGATGACCGTCGGTGAGCGCCGCGCCGGCACCGCGAGGTCGTTGCCGCGGATCATGGCCAGGAGGTCGGCGAGCGGAAACGAACGGTCGTGGAACTCCCGCCAGGCGGTCCTGGCCTCCTCCAAGCGCGCCGGGTCCTCGTTCTGGTTGACGTACAGCAGCCGGCCCTCGTCGTCGTAGCTCAGGTCGACGACGGTCTCGTCGTCGAAGATCCACGTGTCGGTGTAGACGAGGTCCGGGACGTCCTCGCGGAAGATGAACCGGATGTCCTCACCGGCCGCGCCGTTGATCGCGTAGTACCAGTCGATCTCGAACTGGAGGTACGGCGTGAGCGTGCGGTCGATGATGTGCACGCGCCCCATGTACTTGCCGGCGGCGACGGACTCGCGGATGTTCCGCGCCCATTCCTCATTCCGGTCAGGTGGGAGCGGTGCCCCCGACAGGTAGAGCTCGAAGTTCTCGAGCTCGTCCGGCACAGTGTAGACGGCGAGCGTTTCGATACGGGTCGCCGACGATCTGAACTCCGTGAAGAGCCGACCGAACTGGTCCATATTGAGAATAATGAGAATTCTCCCGATTTCAGGCCGGCGCGCCACGCGGTGCCGGCCTCGCGGTCATTCGGCGGCGAGCGCCCGCTCCAGGATGTAGCGCGGGATCTCCACGGCGGCCTCACCGGGCGGCAGTGAAATCTCCGCCCGCTCCGGGTCGACGACGAACCCCTGCACCACGATCGTCTTGTTCTCCGTCTCGTACACCGCGGGACACGGACCGTTGCCGCAGCCCGAACCGCCGATCAGCCTGAGTGTCATGACGCGGACCTCGCCTTGCCGATATGTATCTGTACGGTCTATATATATCGGCCGAATAGGAGCGTCAAGCGGCTTCTCATGGAAAGTATTTGCCGCAAGGACCGCATGACGGATTTTATCGGTCCATAACTAGTCTAATCGCAGCTCATACGGCACACGGGTGGAATTCAAGCACTCATCTGATGATCACTGGGCAACTCTGACCGGATACGGACGCGTCCTCCCCATCTTGGGTGCCGAGCCGTGGTCGGCGAGGGGTCGGGCGGTCGGTGGGTGTGTCCGGGTGTGCAGGGTTGGCATCAGCTTGCGCACATCTGCGGGTAAATCCGCTCTGACTAGGGTCAACGTACCGGAGATTCTGCGATTCGCCGCCGCCAATGACGGTCGTCCGGGGCTGGCGGGGGGACGCGGCGGCGGGGAAGCCTGATGGGCGGGAACGCGACCACGCGACTCTCCTGCCTGCACGGATGAGGGAAGCCATGAAGACCGAGGTATCGGCGCGGACGCACGTCGATGTGCGTCCGCAGGCCGAGTTCATGGAACGGCTGTGGCGGAACCTGGCGGGTCTCGTGAAAATACCGAGCCACGCCGGGAATCCGGCCGGTCTTCACGCCGCCCGCATTCATGCCAACGGAGAAAAAGGTCGGCGGCGACCGCCGGATGTACGGCCGCGGCGCCGCCGACGACAGATCCGGGGTGTGCATGCACCTGGCCATGCTGCGGTTGTTCGGGGCCTCCGCGGCGGGCAAGGCCGACCACCGCTTCACCGCCGATCTGATCGTGGTGGCCGACACCGGGAACGTCCGGCGCGGGCCGGCGCCGGACGCGTTCATGGCCCTCGTCTCGCGCACGCGGGGCGGGGCGGTGCGATACCGCTGGCCAGCGCGTTCTGGGTCGCCAATCCGAAGGCGGACATCCTGCTGTGGGGGTGCGAAGAGCCCACGTGCGCCATTCACGCGCCCAACGAGAGCGTCGGCTTCGCCGAGCTCCGGTCGATGACGACGGCGGAGGCGCTGCTGCTGAAGAAGACCGGTACGAACGCCCGAGGAGGGGACCCGCGATGACGCAGACCGTCGGCAGGCAGGCCGTCGAGTACACCGAACGCTCCTGGCAGGACGGCGCCAGGCCCGGCCAGCAGGTGTGGGGCGAGCCGCCGCCGTTCGCCCCGGACCCGCACGACTTCGTCCTGGACGGCCACGGGGTGCCGCCGGACCGGCGCGACACGGTGCTGCGCCGCCTGGCCGCCTACCTGGCGGACCGCCGCGACCGGATGATCGGCTACCAGGTCACCGAGGACATGGACGCCTATCAGCGGGACATCGGGCAGTTCCTCACCAGCCACATCAACAACATCGGCGACCCGTTCCAGGACGGCGGCTACAAGGTCAACTCCAAGGTCGTCGAGCAGGCCGTGCTGTCCTACCTCGCGCGGCTCTGGCACGGCGCCCCCTACGACCCGGCGAACAAGGAGTCGTGCTGGGGATACGTGCTGAGCATGGGCTCCACCGAGGGCAACATGTACGCGCTGTGGAACGCCCGCGACTACCTTTCCGGCAAGCGGCTGCTCGGTGAGGCCGAGGGCGCCGGCAAGCACTCGATGCGCTACGCGGCTCCCTCGGAGGCGCCCGCGAACCCGAACGCGTACTCGCCGGTGATCTTCTACTCGGAGGACACCCACTACTCGTTCGCCAAGGCGGTCCGGGTCCTGGACCTGCCGACGTTCAGCGAGCTGGGACGCGCCGCGTACCCCGACGACTGCCCGCTCGGCGGCCCCTGGCCGGACGAGGTGCCGTCCGCCCTGCCGTCCGGGGCGAACCCCGACGAGCGGTACCCATCGTTCGGGCCCGGCTGCATCGACGTCGACAAGCTGGCGGCACTGGTCGAGTTCTTCGCCGCCAAGGGCCACCCGTGCATCGTCAGCCTGAACTTCGGCAGCACGTACAAGGGCGCCTACGACGACGTGCGGGCCGTCAGCGACCGGCTGCTGCCGATCTTCGCCGAGCACGGGCTGCTGGAGCGCCGGGTGCCCTACGGCGAGGGCGACCACGACGTCCGGCGCGGGTTCTGGATCCATGTGGACGGGGCCCTCGGCGCCGCGTACGTCCCGTTCCTGGCCAAGGCCGCGCACGATCCGCGCTACGAGTACGAGCCGGACGTGCCCGTCCCCGAGTTCGACTTCGCGCTGACGTCCTCGGTGCCCGGCAAGGACCCGGTGGACATGGTGTCGTCCATCGTGTTCAGCGGCCACAAGTGGATGGGCACCCCGTGGCCGTGCGGCGCGTTCATGACCAAGATCAAGTACCAGATGCAGCCGCCGGACAACCCCGAGTACATCGGATCGCTGGACACCACGTTCGCCGGCTCCCGCAACGGCCTGTCGCCGATCGTCCTGTGGGACCACATCGCCCAGCACCCCGACGACCGGCAGATCGCGCTCAGCACCCACTCCCAGCGCATGGCCGCCTACCTGGTCGAGAAGCTGACCCGGCTGGAGCAGCGCCTCGACTTCGGCCCCGGCGGCCTCTGGATCGACCGCACCCCGCTGGCGATCACCGTCCGGTTCCGCCGCCCGAACCCGGCCATCGTGGCGAAGTGGTCGCTGTCCACGGTCACCATGAAGATGCGGCCGGACGACCACGAGCCGCGCTACCTCGCCCATATCTTCCTGATGCCGTCGGTGACCGAGGAGAAGATCGACGCCTTCATCGCCGACCTGCACGCGGCCGACGCCTTCGACCTGAACGCGGCCGTCCCGATGGAACTGGCCATGCCCACGCAGACGTTCGACGGCGGGGTGCTGACCGGCGAGTCCCCCTACGCCGACCGCGGCTTCGCCTGACGCCGCCCGCCGGATCGGCGGGCCGGCGGGGCTGACGGCGGCGGTGGAACTCGGGCGGCGCTGCCCGTCTCCTGGTCGGGGCGGCACCGGCCTGCTGGACAGCTACGAGCCCGAACGCCGCCCCGGCGCCCGGCTCCCGCACGCGTGGCTGCCCGACGGGATCCTGGACGGCGTCCGCGGCGCCGTCTAGAGCAGCGGGTTCCGGCGGGTTCCGGGGCGGCATCGCGGCCGCCGATTCACCGGCAGGATACGGCTTTAACGGAGATTATCCATATTTGTCGGCGGAACTTTCTCACCGATCAGTTCGGTTATCGTTCCGCGATATTGCCCGGAACATTCGGATGGCTGTTGGCTTGCGGATGCCCGTTCTCCATCCCTACCCACGGGGGAATTCATGGCGAAATTGCCGGTCCGGACGTCTGCCGTAATCGCGGCCGTGTGCGCCGCGGTGCCGATGGCAGCGGCGGTTCCCGCCCATGCCCAGCAGCCGGGCCTCCTGCCCGCCACCTGCCAGGAGGTGCACGAGCGGATCCCGATCGCGCCGAACGGCACCTACCTGCTGGTCAACGGCGGCCGGCTCTTCACGGTGTACTGCGCCGGGATGAAGAGCGCGCCCAGCGAGTACATCACCCTCGCGAAGACCGGCCAGTCCGCGAACTTCTCGCAGTACACCGCGGGCGGCGCCTCCCCCGGCACGAACGTCCGGACCGCGTTCACCCGGCTGCGCGTCGACCCCGCCGCGTTCACCGTGGACATCGGCGACCTGACCTACGCCTCGTCCACCGGTTCCCTGAGCCACGCCGGATCGGACACCGTGGCGAGCATGCCCTACGCCGTCGCCATGTCGTGCACAGGTACCCCGGACAGCCTGGCCAACATCGACCTGCAGGGGACGGCGCTCCGCGTGGACAACCCCTTCGCCCTGGGCGGCGCCGGTCCCACCGGGACGGCGACCGTGAGCCCGGACGGCCAGGTCGCCGACCTCACCGGCGGCGGCTTCTGCGGCTGGAACATGCCGACCCCGGTGCGGTACAACCCGTACAACCCGTCGCCGGGCATGCCCAACCTCAAACTGGCCTGCACGAAGCCGAGCATCGTGGGCACCAGCGTCTGCGTCGACCTCGGCACCACGGCCAGAAGCACGCCGCTGGTCGAAAAGCAGGGCGGCCGGCGCGCGGTACGCCTGCGCCCCGGCGCCCGCCCGATCGCGGTGCTGGACGCCTACGGACGGATCAGGTCCGCGAACTGAACTGCGCACAACCCGGCGGCCGCCTTGCACACACCATGCGCAGGGCGGTCGCCGCCCGACCGCCACGGAATTCGGCCCGGCTTGACGGGCGTTGAACTCCAGATGACCACGGCAGAGGAACGCCTGATCACGGCTCGTACCGGCACGCTGGACCTCATCGCATCGCTGAACGGCGACTGGGACGGCGTCGTCGAGGCGTCGAGCCAGACCGGCGTGGACGACGAGCACGACCCGGAAGGCGCCACCATCGCCTTCGAGCGCGCCCGGATCGACGCGTCCTTGCAGCGGGCCCGCGCGCAGCTGGCCGACATCGACGACGCGCTGCGCCGGCTCCGCGACGGCACCTACGGCGCCTGCGAACACTGCGGCGGCCCGATCGCGACGGAACGGCTGGCCGCCCGGCCCGCCGCCCGCACCTGCATCACCTGCGCCGCCCGCTGACCCGGTCGCGGTGCGCGATGCGGCGGCCGGACGGTGAGTGCGGACGTGGTGCCGGTGGCGCCCCGCCCGGGCCGACGTCCCCCGGGCGGGACGAAGTGCCGTGTCAGAGGCGCTGCTTGAGGAGTTCCTTGCCCTGTTCGGCGCCCTTGCGGCTCTCCCCCTGCGCGCGGCGGAAGAAGTCGGCGAGTTCGACGTCCCCGTCACGCTGGGCGTCCTCGATGTAGGTGTCGAGCCGGAGAGCGTTGCTCAGGCACTGCTCGACGAACCAAGTGATGTTGTAGTCCTTGTCCTTGGTACCTGTGACGTGACCGGTCTCCTGGACAGGCATGTTTCCTCCCCGATTGTGCTTGTTCTCCGCCGCGTACCCCCTATGTCCGAAGCCACACGGCCAACCGCGGGCTGATGGACCGCCCGCGGGAATGCGAGACAACTCGCACCCCCTCTCCGATACTTAGCCCTTGCACTAACTGTCGTTGAGCGGCAATACTTAGCCGCATGGCACAGTATTCGGCGGAGTTGGACGGGGTGTTCTTGGCGCTCGCCGATCCGACCCGGCGGGCCGTGGTGCGGCGGCTCGGGAGCGGACCCGTGAGCGTCGGAGATCTCGCGCGCGAGTTCCCGATGACGCTGCCGTCGTTCATGAAGCACGTGCGGACGCTCGAATCCACCGGGCTCGTCCAGACGGCCAAAGCGGGGCGGGTGCGCACATGCACGCTCAACCGGGAAAGGCTCCTGCTCCTGGACGACTGGCTCGCGGAGCAGCGGCGGATCTGGGAGGAGCGCACCGACCGCCTCGAACAGTTCGTCACCGACGTGGAGGACCGATGAACCCTGACCTTGATCTTGCGCTGGAGCGGGTCATCCGCGCGCCGCGCGCGACCGTGTGGAGCGCCTGGACCGACCCGGCGCAACTGGAGCGGTGGTGGGTGCCAGCTCCCAGCCGGTGCCGGGTGGAACGGCTCGAGCTGCGGGCCGGCGGGGCGTTCGTCACCCGGTTGAGCGACGGGGGCGCCTTCGGGCCGCACCTTGATGCCTGCTTCCTCGACGTCGAGGAGCGGCGGCGGATCGTGTTCACCAATGCGATCGACAGCACGTGGCGGCCCGCGCGGCCCGCACCGGTCGCGATGACGGCGACGGTCACGCTGGACGACCATCCGGAGGGGACGGCGTACCGGATGCTGGTCCGGCACGGGGACCCGGAAGCCCGGGCACGGCACGACAAGCTCGGCTTCGCCGACGGGTGGGGCACGGTCGCCGCGCAACTCGCCGCGCTCACGGAGGGGGCGGCATCGTGAAGGTCACCGTGAGCCACTTCGTCACGCTCGACGGGGTCGGCCAGGGGCCCGGGTCGCCGGACGAGGACACCAGCGGCGGCTTCACCCGCGGTGGGTGGCTCGTCCCGCACATCGACGGGACGTTCGTCCAGCGCACCTCCGACTGGCTCGGCCTCGCCGACGGGCTGCTCCTCGGACGGCGCACCTACGAGGCCTTCGCGCGCGACTGGCCGACGCACTGCTGGCGGCGGGCCTGGTCGACGCGCTCCGCCTTGTCATCGCGCCCACCGTGCTCCGGACCGGCCGGCGCCTGCTCGACGGCTCGGGGGCCGCGTCCGGTCTGCGACTCGTCCGCCATGAGGCGACGGCGAAGGGGCTGCTGCTGCTCGAATACGAGACCGCCGGGCTCGCGCCGCAGGCCGAGTACGAGGGCGTCGCCGCATTCGTCTGACATGCCGGCACGCGCCACCGGCGTGTTGGTCGCCCGCCTCGACGGCCCTCCTCGTCCGCCTCGCGGAGGGCCGTTAACCGCGGCCTTATCGCCCTTCTGCGGGAATGGGAGGATGCGGATACTCGTGGCCGAGGACGAGCGGTTCCTCGCCGATCTGGTCGCGGAAGGGCTGCGGAAGCGGGCGATGGCCGTGGACGTCGCCTACGACGGGGACGGGGCGCTGGAGCGGCTCGCGGTCAACGACTACGACGTCCTCGTCCTGGACCGCGACCTGCCGGGCGTGCACGGCGACGCCATCTGCCGGGAGCTGGCGCAGCGGGGCGCGGCGGTCCGCATCCTGATGCTGACCGCGTCGGGCGCGGTGCACGAGCGGGTCGACGGGCTGAACCTGGGCGCGGACGACTACCTCGCCAAGCCGTTCGCGTTCGACGAGCTGGTGGCGCGGGTGACCGCGCTGGCCCGGCGGAACGTCCCGCCGCTGCCGCCGGTGCTGGAGCACGGCGGGATCACCCTCGACACGGCGCGGCGGGAGGCGTTCCGGGACGGACGTCCCGTGCCGTTGTCCCGCAAGGAGTACGCGGTGCTGGAGGTGCTGATGCAGGCGCGCGGCACGCTCGTCAGCACCGAGGCGCTGCTGGAGCGGGCGTGGGACGAGAACACCGACCCGTTCACGACGGTGGTCAAGGTGACGATGAGCAAGCTGCGGGCGAAGCTCGGCGAGCCGGCCGTCATCGTCACCGTGCCGGGAAGCGGGTACCGGCTGTGCGGCCGATGACGGTCCGGGCGCGGATGACGCTGCTCTACGGCGGCCTCTTCACCGTGATCACCCTCGGGGTGCTCGGCGCGGTGCTGTGGATCCAGAAGGAGATCGTCAGCCGGCAGGTGCAGGACGCCCCGTTCAACGTCGCGGTCGCGTGCGAGCGGCGTCCCGGGGGCCCGCCGTGCCCGGCGGCGCCGTTCGATCCGCAGCCGCCCCGCCCGGTCGAGGGCACCAAGCGGCCCGTCGGGCCGGAGCAGTTCCAGGAGAGCCTGGTCGGGTCGCAGCGGCTCGTCATCCTGGTCGCCCTCGTGGTGATCGTCGTGCTGGCGTTCGCGGTGTCGTGGTGGCTGACCGGGCGGCTGCTGCGGCCGCTGCATCGGATCACCGGCACCGCGCGCCGGCTGTCGCTGTCCACGCTGCACGAGCGCATCGCGCTGGACGGCCGGCCGGACGAGCTGAAGCAGCTCGCCGACACCTTCGACGCCATGCTCGACCGGCTGGAACGGGCGGTCGACAGCCAGCGGCGGTTCGTCGCCAACGCCTCGCACGAGCTGCGCACCCCGCTCGCCGTCCAGCGCACCGCCATCGAGGTGGGCCTGGCCGACCCGTCGCCGGAGCGGCTCGCGGAGGTCCGGGACGAGATGCTGCGGAACACCCGGCGGTCCGAGCGGCTGATCGAGGGGCTGCTCGTCCTCGCCCAGGGCGAGCGGGGGCTCGACCGCCGCACCCCGGTCGATCTCGGAACCGTCGTCGGGCAGGTCGTCGCGGACAACCTGGCGCTCGCCGAGCGCGCGGAGGTCACCGTCAGCGCCGGCACGCGGCCCGTCACGGTCGCGGGCGACGAGGTGCTGCTGACCCGGATGGTCGCGAACCTGGTGCAGAACGCGATCCGGCACAACCGTCCCGGCGGGGGCGTCGTGATCGAGCTGTCGCAGGAGGCGCTGGTCGTCCGCAACACCGGGCCCGTCGTGCCGCCCGAGCGGGTGGACGAGCTGTTCGAGCCGTTCCGGAGGCTGGCCGGCGACCGGACCGGGTCGGACGGCGGCGCGGGCCTCGGCCTGTCGATCGTCGCCGCGATCGTCCATGCCCATGACGGCACGGTGAGGGCCACGGCCAACGCGGACGGCGGACTGTCCGTGGCCGTGGCCCTCCCGTGAACGGTCACTCGCTGCGGAGCACGGCGGCGGTGCGGACGGCGGCGGCCCGGACGGCGGGGGCCCACGCGCCGAGGACGGCGACCAGCAGCCCGGCGCAGGCGGGCGGAAGCAGCAGCGTCCAGGTGTAGACGTGGATCCACGACCTGGCCATCCCGCTGCCGATCATGTTGCCGGTGAGCACCACGACGCCGTGGTGGGCGGGCACCCCGAGCAGTGCGCCGAGCACGCCGCCGGCGACCCCGAGGGCGGCCATCGACGTCACCATCAACAGGACGACCTGCCGCGGCGTCGTCCCGATGGCCTTGAGGACGCCGAGGTCCCGGCTGCGCTCCCGGGCGTTCAGCAGCACGCTGTTCAGCACGCCGAGCCCCGCCGCCGTGCAGATGATCAGCGAGAACAGGGCGAACAGGCCGCCGAAGACGGCGCCGTTGCCCATGTCGGACTCGCTGACCTCGGCGAACACACCCGTCCCCGCCTCGTTGATCCGGGCGGCGTAGGCGGCCGGATCCGTGCCCGGTTTCACGATCACCGCGAAGGACGGAAGCCGGGTCGCGTCTCCGGCGCCCGGCAGGGTCGCGGCGTCGAGCATGAGGCGGTCGGTGTCGGAGTGCGCGAACGCGCCCACGATCCGCGCCGTGGCCTGCGTGTTCTCCGCCCGAAGGGTGAGCGTGTCGCCGACGTCCAGGTCGTGGAGCCGCATGAACGCCTCAGTCGGCACCACCTCGCCCGCTCCCGTGAACCAGCGTCCCCGGACGAGGTTGTCGCCGAGGAAGGCCCGGTAGTCGCCGCTGTAGGTCTCGGCCGTCAGGCCCGAGGGAAGCCCGGGGACCCGCACGGCCACGGCACCGGACGACATCACATGGGCGGTCCCTGGTTGCGCCCGCACCAGCGCCGCCACCTGCCGCTCGCTCATGCCGCCGCCGGCGCGCGGATCGACGCCCACCTGGACGGACGTGTGCCCCTCGGTGTCCGCCGTGAGGATCTTCGTGACCGTCTGCTGGAGCCCCAACCCCATGGTCACCGCGGTCACGCCCAGGCAGAGGCCCGCGAGCGTGAGCGCCGTCCTGCCGGGACGGGCGACGGGCAGGCCCAGGCCGAGCCCGACCGGGACGGGCAGCCGGGTGCGGGCCAGCCACTTCTGCACGCCCCGGCCCCGGCCGCCGCGCGACACCGTCCCGGCGCTGATCGCCTGCACCGCCGGGAGCCGTCCGGCCCGCAGCGCCGGTAGGACGGCGGCCAGCACCACCATGGCCAGGACGCCGCCGCACGCGGCCACGTCCACCAGGGGGCCGACTCCCCCGGCGGACGGCAGTTGGAAGCCCTCCGCCAGGTTCGCCGCGACCCGGGCCGCGAGCAGATGGCCGCCGAGCAGGCCCGCCGCGCACCCGAGCAGCGCCGGCACCGTGACCATCACGACGTAGACGCCGGTCACCTGCGCCGGGGTGAAGCCGAGCGCCTTCATGACGCCGATGTTCCGGAACCCGGAGACGACCGCGCCGCTGACGACGTTCGCGATGATGAACACCGACACCGCCATGGCGAGCGCCCCGAAGACCGTGATGAACGGGATCAGCTCGTCGAACTTCTCCTCGAAGGCCCGCTTCGCGGTCACGTAGGAGTCGTAGCCCCGCATCGGCACCCCGGCGGTCGCCGCGGTCAGGCTCCGCCTGACCTCCGCCGCGTCGCCCGACCGGTCGAACCGGTACAGCATCCGCAGCCCTTCCGGGTGGAGCGCGCCGATCTGGGCGGGCGCCACCCAGCCGCCGGGCCCGTCCGTCGCCGAGGCGGCGAACCCGACGACGGTGAGCACCGGAAGCCCTGGCGGTGCCACGGTGGCGCCGATCCGCATCGGACCGGCCGGCCGTCCCCGCAGCACGATCTCACCGGCCGCACGGACCCATCGCCCCGACGTGACCGTCAACCGGTCGACGGGGCCGCCGGGATCGGCGCGTCCGGCGACGAGGAGGCCGCCGTCTCCGCCGTGCATGCCCGGGGACATCGGCAGCACCGCCGTCCGGAAGGGCCCCGCGGCGGCAGTGACACCGGACGCGTGCGCGGTCGCGGCGACCTGCCCGGCGCTCACCGTCCCGGCGTCGAACGAGGCCGCCGCGTGCGCGCCGCGCGCCTGCGCGAACGCGTCGTCGAACAGCGACGTCGAGGCGGCGAGCAGCCCCAGCCCGAACACGAGCGTCGCCGTGGACAGCGCGACGACGACGGCGATGCTGACCGCCTGCACCCGGCGCCGCCGCACCCCGGCCCGCGACGCCGCCCAGACCGCGCTCACCGCGCGCCCCTCTGCGGCTCGGCCTCCCGGACGATCCCGCCGTCGCGGAACTCGACCAGCCGCGTCGCGCACCGGGCCGCGAGCCGCTCGTCGTGGGTGACCAGCAGCAGCGTCTGCCCCTTCCGGTTGAGGTCGAGCAGCAGGTCGACGACCTGGTCGCCGGTCGCGCTGTCGAGGGCGCCGGTCGGCTCGTCCGCGAGCAGCAGCGCCGGCCGGTTCATCAGCGCCCGCGCCACCCCGACCCGCTGCCGCTCCCCACCGCTCAGCACCGCCGGGTAGGCGCCCCGGCGGCCGGCGACGCCGAGCTCGTCCAGCAGCTCCAGCGCCCGCGCCGTGCGCGCCGGGACGCCGGCGAGCCGGCCGGCGAGCGCCACGTTCTCCAGCGCGGGCAGGTCGTCGAGGAGGTTGAAGAACTGGAAGACCATCCCGATCCGGCGGCGCCGGAACCGGGCCAGCGCCGCCTCGCCCATCCGGGTGACGTCCGTGCCGTCCACCTCCACCGTCCCGGACGCGGGCCGGTCCAGGCCCGCGACCATGTTGAGCAGCGTCGACTTCCCGCTGCCGGACGGCCCCATCACCGCGACGGCCTCCCCCGCGCGGATCTCCAGGCTCACCCCGTCCAGCGCGGCGACATCGCCGAACACCTTGCGCACGGCGCTGAGCCGTACGACCTTGTCCTCAGATGCGTTCACGCCGCCAACCTGGCACCCGCGAGGTTTCCGCGCGGTGAGCATTCTGTGGACGGCATTCATATGAACTCGTGAGGGCGCAGCATTTCCCTGCGCGGTTCCCCCGTGTGACCGGTATCGGCCTGACAACCCTGATCAGGTAAGAGTTTCTCTCCACCGTCCGACGGCGTGCCTAATGTGGACGGCAAGAGCGGGTCGTCGACGGGTGGGGGAAATGGCGAGGCGTCAGGGCTTCATGGCCGCGGTCGCGCAGATGCAGCGCGAGGCCGAGCGTGCGGCTGCCGCACGGCGACGGGCGGACGCGGCCGCCCAACGGGAGGCGGCACGGGCCCAGGCAGCCTACGAACGTGCGCGCGCCGCCGACGAGAAGGAGCGGAAACGCCTCTACGCCGAGTCCCGATCGGCCGAGGTGGCGGCGATGAACGAAAGCCTCGCACTGCGGCTGGAGGACCTGGACTCCATCCTGGTCTCGGGGCTTCACACCGACACCCGGTTCAAGCTCGACCGGCTCAAGGAGAAGGCGGACATCGTGCCGTTCGATCCCGGCCCGGCGGGCATCCCGGAACCGGCGCCACGCCCCGAGGCATTCCTGCCGCCCCCGCCGACTGGCCTGTCGAGGCTTGTCAACGGAGCACGGCATGAGGAGCAGGTCCGCCAGGGGCAGATGAACTACCAGCGGGCCTGTGCCGAACACGCTCAGCGGGAGCAGGCCCGGCAGGCAGCGCTGGGCCGCCTACAGCACGAGCACGCGCAGCGGGTGAGTGAGGCGAGGGAACGGGCTCGACGCCAGCACGCTGAGGTCGAGGCGTTCAAACAGGAACTCGCCGATGGACGGCCCGACACGGTCGTCGCCTACTTCGGCCTGGTCTTGAACACCGTCTCCTACCCGGACGGCTTCCCAGCACAGTGGCAGATGGCGTACGTTCCCGAGTCCGCACAACTCGTAGTGGAGTACGAACTGCCGACCATCGACGTTGTCCCGAAGGTCAAGGCCCACAGATACGTCAAGACCTCCGACTCCGTCACCGAGACCAATCGACCCGCCACGCAGGTCAAGGCCCAGTACACATCCGTCGTCAGCCAGGTGGCCTTGCGCGTGGTCCGGGACCTCTTCAAGGGCGACGCCCCCGGTCACGTATCGACCATCGTCTTCAATGGCATGGTCAGCACCGTTGACGCGGCGACGGGACGGCCCGTCCGTCCGTGCCTGCTGACGCTGCGGACGACCAAGGAGACATTCGCCGAACTCGACCTCGCCCGGGTCGACCCGGCCGCGTGCCTGAAACACCTCGGCGCGGGGGTCTCCCGGAACACCGCCGAACTCGCGCCCGTGCGCCCGGTGCTGGAGTTCAGCATGGTCGACCCGCGGTTCGTCGAGGAGAGCGACGTCCTCGGCGACCTGGACGATCGGCCGAACCTGCTCGACATGAGCCCGACCGAGTTCGAGGGGCTGATCCAGAACCTGTTCACCCGGATGGGACTGGAGTCACGGCAGACCAGACCGTCCCGGGACGGCGGTGTCGACTGCGTCGCCTACGACCCACGGCCGATCATGGGCGGCAAGGTCGTGATCCAGGCGAAGCGCTACCGGAACACCGTCGGGGTCTCGGCGGTCCGCGACCTCTACGGGACGCTGCAGAACGAGGGCGCGTCCAAGGGCATCCTCGTCACGACCAGCGGCTACGGACAGGCGTCCTTCGACTTTGCGAAGAACAAGCCAATCGAACTGCTGGACGGGGCGAACCTGCTCTACCTCCTCAAAGAGCACGCGGGGGTGGACGCCCGTATCGAGGCGCCGGACGGCTGGCGCGACCCCGCCCTCGACAGGGCGGACTCCGCCGCCCCCGCGAGCCCGCTCCGCGCCGGTGAGAACGTCAAGCTCTCTTCCCCGACGCTCACCTGTGCCTTCACGCTGCCCTCGACCGACCACGATCCGTGCGTCCTGCTTCTGGGAACCGACCGCAAAGTCCGGTCGGACGCCGACTTCGTCTTCTACAACCAACCGGTTTCGGCGGACGGCGCGATCAACCTGGACACCGCGACCCACCAGGTGCAGGTGGACCTGGCCGGTCTGGCCACCGATGTGTCGACCGTCCTGCTGGTGACGAGCGGGCAGCCCGGCTCCGTGAGGCTCACGGTGACGGAGCAGAACGGCACAGCCCATTCGCTGACATCGGATGCCACGACCGAGACCGTATTGATCTGCGCCGAGATCTACCGCCGGCAAGGTGGCTGGCGGCTGCGCGCCGTGGGCCAGGGCTACGCGGACGGCCTGGCCGGTCTGGCCCGGGACCACGGCGTCATCGTCGAATAGCCCCGCCGGCACGCCTGTCTCCCGTCATGCGTCCGTGCGCGCGGTGCGATCTTTCTCAGGCAGCGGTGCACCCATGGTCTTGCGTACGGAGGCGAGCCGTACGACCTTGTCCTCAGATGCGTTCACGCCGCCAACCTGGCACCCGCGAGGTTTCCGCGCGGTGAGCGCCGGGACCTTCGGCCCGCGGATCGGGGTCGGAGGTCACCCGGCCGCCGGTGGGCGGCGGGGTCAGACTTGGCCGGGCGGGGCAGCTGGAGGGAAGCCATGGCGGATGTCCGGACGGCGCTGGCGGAGGTCGTCGGCGAGGAGCAGGTGCTGTCGGGCGACGCGGTGCCGCCGGAGTACGGGCGGGACGAGTCGCTCGGCGTCGCGGGCGTGCGGCCCGGCCTGGTGGTGCGGCCGGCGGACGCCGGGCAGGTCGCGGCCGTGCTGGGAGTGGCCGGTGAGCACGGGCTGCCGGTGACGGCGCGCGGGTCGGGGACGGGGCTGTCCGGTGCGGCCGTGCCGCGCCCCGGCGGGCTCGTGGTGTCGTTCGAGCGGATGAACCGGATCCTGGAGATCGACACGGACGGGCAGGTCGCGGTCGTGCAGCCCGGCGTCACGCTCGCGGAACTGGACGAGGCGACGGCCGCGCACGGGCTCGTGTACCCGATCTTCCCGGGCGAGGGGAGCGCCAGCATCGGCGGGACGGTCGCGACCAACGCCGGCGGCATGCACGCGGTGAAGGAGGGGGTGACGCGGCACCACGTCCTCGGGCTGGAGGCGGTGCTCGCGAGCGGAGAGGTGATCCGGACGGGCGGGCGGTATGTGAAGACGTCCACCGGATACGACCTGACGCAGCTCATCGTGGGGTCGGAGGGCACGCTCGCCCTGGTGACCGAGGTGACGCTGCGGCTGCGGCCCCGGCTGCCGCACAGGGCCGGGGTGCTGGCGCCGTTCCCCGGCACGGAGGCGGTCACGGCGGCCGTGCCCCGGCTGACGGGCGGCGGGCTCGACCCGCTCGTGCTGGAGTACGTCGACCTCCTCGCCATGGCGGCGATCACGCAGAACGCCGGGCTGGACCTCGGGGTGCCGCAGGAGATCCAGGACGCCGCCGGCGCCTACCTGCTGGTCATGCTGGAGAACCGTTCGGCGGACCGGCTGGACGAGGACGTCCAGACGCTCGGCGAGCAGTTGGCGGAGCTGGGCGCCGCCGACGTCTACGTCCTCACCGGCGAACCGCTGCGCAAGCTGGTCACCGCGCGGGAGGGGGCGTTCTGGGCGGCGCGGAACGCCGGGGCGAACGCGATCGTGGACGCCGTCGTCCCGCGCGCCGCGCTGGCCCGGTTCTTCGCCGCCGTCCCGGAGATCGCCGGGCGGCACGGCGCGCTGGTCGGCGGGTGCGGCCACGCCGGCGACGGCAACGTGCATCTGTCGGTGTTCCAGCCCGACGAGGACGCCCTGGCGAAGGTCATGGACGAACTCCTCGCCGCGGCGGCCGAGCTGGGTGGGACGATCAGCGGGGAGCACGGCATCGGACGGGAGAAGATCCGCCACTTCCTCGCCCTGGAGGACCCGGCGAAGGTGGCGCTGATGCGGCGGATCAAGACATCCTTCGACCCGGACGGAATACTCAATCCGGGCGTTCTATTCGGCTGAGATGGAGAGATGCTCATGAACGGCGCGCAGGCGATGGTGCGCACGCTGGCGGACGCCGGCGTCGGCGTGTGGTTCGCCAATCCGGGCACGTCCGAGCTGCACCTGGTGGCGGCGCTGGACGGCGAGCCGCGCACGCGGGGCGTGCTGTGCCTGTTCGAGGGCGTCGCGACGGGCGCGGCCGACGGGTACGGGCGGATGGCGCCGGACCCGGCCGCCGTCCTGCTGCACCTCGGTCCCGGGCTCGGGAACGGGCTCGCTAACCTGCACAACGCGCGGCGGGCCGGCACGCCGGTCGTCAACATCATCGGCGACCACGCGACGAGCCATGAGCGGTTCGACGCGCCGCTCCAGTCGGACATCGCGGCGGTGGCCGGGTCGGTGTCGGCCTGGCTGCGGCGACCGGTGGACGTGGCGGAGGCGGGCAAGGCGGCGGCCGAGGCCGTCGCGGCGGCGCGGGCCGCGGGCGTCGCCACGCTGATCGTGCCCGCCGACGTCGCCTGGTCGGACGGCGGCGACGTGGCACCGGAACCGCCCGGTCTCCCCCGCGACCCGGTCGCGGAGGGCGCGCTCGATCCGGCCGCCGCCGCGCTGCACAGCGGCGAACCCTGCATCGTGCTGATCGGCGGGGACGCGACCCGGCGTGACGGGCTGGAGGCCGCCGGGCGCATCGCGGCGGCGACCGGGGCGCGGGTGCTGTGCGAGACGTTCCCGGCGCGGCTGGAGCGCGGCGCCGGCCTCCCGGCGGTGGAGCGGCTCGCCTACCTGGGCGAGATGGCGGCGGCGCAGCTCGACGGTGCCCGGCACATCATCCTGGCGGGCGCGCGGCGTCCGGTGACGTTCTTCGCCTATCCCGGCAAGCCGGGCGACCTGGTGCCCGACGGCTGCCAGGTGCACGACCTCGGCGCCGGCGCGCTCGCCGAACTCGCCGACGCGGTCGCGCAGGACGCGACCCCGGCGCTGCAGGTCGCGTCCCGGCCGGACGTCCCGACCGGGGCGCTCACCGGGGAGACCGCCGCCGCCGTCATCGGCGCGCTGCTGCCCGAGGGCGCGATCGTCTCCGACGAGGCGAACACGTCCGGGCTGTGGCTTCCGGGCGCCACCGCGGGCGCGCCGCCGCACGACTGGCTGTCGCTGACCGGCGGCGCGATCGGCCAGGGCCTGCCCGTCGCGACCGGCGCCGCGGTCGCCTGCCCGGACCGCCCCGTCGTCTGCCTGGAGGCCGACGGCAGCGCCATGTACACGCTGTCCGCGCTGTGGACGCAGGCCCGCGAGGGGCTCGACGTCACGACCGTCGTGTTCAACAACGGCTCCTACGCGATCCTGTCGATGGAGACGACGCGGGTCGGCGCCGTCCCGGCACCGCCCGAGGCGGGGACCATCACCCGCGACATGGTCGACCTGTCGCGCCCGGCGCTCGACTTCGTCGCGATGGCGTCCGGGATGGGCGTCCCGGCGTCCCGCGCGCACACCGCCGAGGAACTCGCCGACCAGTTCGGCAAGGCGCTTGCCGAACCGGGCCCGCACCTCATCGAGGCGGTCGTCCCGCCGCTCGGCTGATCCGGTCCGTCCTCCCGGCCGGGGTCTCGTCCGGCCGGGAGGACGGGCGGGAGGACGGGCGGGTCAGACACCGAGGCCGCGGCCGATGATCTCCTTCATGATCTCGGTGGTGCCGCCGAAGATCGTCTGGATGCGGACGTCCTGGTAGGCCTTCGCGATCGGGTACTCGGTCATGTAGCCGTAGCCGCCGTGGAGCTGGACGCAGCGGTCGACGACCCGCTTGAGCAGCTCGGTGTTCCACCACTTGAGCATCGCGGCCTCGTCGGCGGTGAGCTTGCCCTCGCTCTCCTTGAGGATGCACTCGTCGGTGAAGGAGCGGGCGATGGTCAGCTCCGTCTTCATCTCGGCGAGCGTGAAGCGGTTGTGCTGGAACTTGCCGATCGGGCGGCCGAACGCCTCGCGCGTCTTGCAGTACTCCAGGGTCTGCTCGAACGCGTCCTCGGCGGCGGCCATCGCGGTCGCGCCGATGGACAGCCGCTCGCGGGCCAGGTTCGTCATCAGGTAGATGAAGCCCATGCCCTCCTCGCCGAGGAGGTTCGCCTTCGGGACGCGGACGTTGTCGAAGAACAGCTCGGCGGTGTCCTGCGCGTGCATGCCGACCTTGTCGAGGTTGCGGCCGCGCTCGAAGCCCGCCATGCCGCGCTCGACGGCGAGGAGGCTGACGCCCTTCGCCCCGGCGGACGGGTCGGTCTTCGCGACGACGATGACGAGGTCGGCGAGGATGCCGTTGGAGATGAACGTCTTCGACCCGTTCAGGACGTAGTCGTCGCTGTCCTTGACCGCGGTGGTCTTGATGCCCTGCAGGTCGGACCCGGCGGCGGGCTCGGTCATCGCGATCGCCGTGATGATCTCACCGGAGCAGTAGCCGGGGAACCAGCGGGCCTTCTGCTCGTCCGTGCACAGCTGGCGCAGGTAGCCGCCGTTGATGTCGTTGTGGACGGCGAAGCCGGGGCCGTGGATGCCGGCCTTCGCCAGCTCCTCGTTGAAGATCACGTAGTAGCGGTAGTCGTCGTTGCCGCCGCCCCCGTGCTCCTCCGGCATGTCGATGCCGAGCAGGCCCGCGCGGCCGGCCGCCAGCCACACCTCGCGGGAGACGATGCCGTCCCTCTCCCACTGCTCGTGGTGCGGGGCGGCCTCCTTCGCGATGAAGGAGCGCACCATGTCGCGGAAGGCGTCGTGCTCGCCCGTGTAGATGTCCCGTCCCATCCGGCGGTCTCCCTCTAGTAAGTGCGTGCTGATACAGGGTTAATGTAACACTGGCGCTGTCACATAGAGGGAGGCGGGATGGAGCTCACCGTGGACGAGCTGGCCTCGCGCGCCGGGGTCACCGTCCGGACCGTGCGGTTCTACGCCGGGCGCGGCCTGCTCCCCCCGCCGCGGCTGCGCGGGCGCACCGGGCTCTACGGCCCCGACCACCTCGCGCGGCTCGAACTCGTCCGGGAACTCCAGTCGCTCGGCCTCACCCTCGCCTCCATCGAGAAGCACCTCCAGAAGATTCCCCTGGACGCCCCCGCCGAAGACCTCGCGCTCCAGCGGGCGCTGCTGTCGCCGTGGGCGCCCGAGCAGCCCGAGGACCTCGACCGGCGTGAACTCGACCGGCGGGCCGGCCGGCGCCTCGACGACGAGACCATCGACCGGCTGGCGGCCCTCGGCGTCATCGAGCGGACGTCGGACGACGTCATCCGGGTCATCAGCCCGGCGCTGCTCGGCATCAGCGCCGAACTGGCCGAGCTGCCGATGCCGCTGGCCACCCTGATCGCGTCCCATGAGGCCGTCGACCGGCACACGACCGCGCTGGCCGCCGAACTCCAGCAGGTCTTCCAGGACACCGTCGTCCGCCCCTACCGGGAGGGCGGGCGGGCGCCGCAGGAGCGCGAGCAGCTCATGGAGATGGCGGGGAAGCTGAAGCCGCTGATGATCCAGTCGCTGGTCACGTCGTTCCAGCGGGCCGTCGACAAGGCCATCCGCCGCTCCGTGCCGGACTGACGGGCCGGTGGGTCAGCCGGTCAGCCGGTCAGGAGTTCTTCCACTCCTCGCCCTCGTACTCGACGAGGCGCGGGTGGACGAGCGTGTTGACCTCGACGTCCCGGTGCCGGCGGTCCTTGGGGAACACCGTCGACGCCTGCAGAACGGCACTGTCGAGAAAGCGGAGGTCGGGGACGTCGGGCGCGAGCCTGAGCGCCGGCGCCTGCTTGCCGGGGGACGCCAGGACGAACCCCCAGTCGCCGAAGCTCGGCACGTCCACGTGGTACGGCGACACCGCGAAACCGGCCGCCGCGATCGACTTCTCGATGCTCCAGAACGACTTGGGCGCGAAGTACGGCGACCCCGACTGGACGACCATCCGCCCGCCCGGCGCGAGGATCCGCTTCACCATCCCGTAGAACTCGACCGAGTACAGCTTGGCGGTGGACACGTCGTCCGGGTCGGGCATGTCCACGATGACCGCGTCGAACTGCTCGCGCAGGCCGCGCAGCCACGAGAACGCGTCGGCGGCCACCGTCGTCACGCGCGGGTCCTCGAACGAGCGGTGGTTCAGCGACACGATGGGCTCGTAGGTGCGGGCCAGGTGCAGCATCTCCGGGTCGAGCTCGACCAGCGTCGCGCTCCGGACGTCCTTGTAGCGCAGCACCTCGCGCAGCGCCAGCCCGTCCCCGCCGCCGAGGATCAGCACCCGGCCGTGCGGGCCCGACATCAGCGGGTGCACGAGCGACTCGTGGTACCGGTACTCGTCCACCGACGAGAACTGCAGGTCGCCGTTGAGGAACAGCCGCAGGTCGGACGGCCCGAGCCCGGCCTGCCGCGTGATGACGATCTCCTGGTACTTCGTCCGCTGGGAGACCGCGATCGGGTCGCTGTAGAGCGCCTGCCGCGCCGACACCTCGAACCGGTCGGCCAGCGCGTACGTCCCGCCGAGGACGCCGAGGACCGCGACCATGCCGAGCGCCAGCGCCGCCCGCGCGACGCGTCCGACCTCGCGGCGGAACAGCCACAGCACGACCGCCATCCCGGCGACCGCGTTCACGGCGCCGACCAGCAGCGCGCCCTTGATGTGCCCGAACGCCGGCAGCAGCAGGAACGGGAAGGCGAGCCCGCCGACCAGCGCGCCCACGTAGTCGGCGGCGAACAGGTCGGCGACCGCCGACCCCGCGTCCTGCCTCCTGATCCGCTGCAGCAGCGTCATCAGCAGCGGGATCTCCGCGCCGATCAGCGCGCCGACCGCGAACGCCACCGCGACCAGCCCGGGGACGTACAGGTCGAGCCACGCGAACGCCGCGTACAGCGCGAGGACCGACACGCCGCCGATCAGCGCGAGCGCGCCCTCGACGACCGCGAACGCCACGACCGCGCGGCTCTGCAGCGGCTTCGCGGCGAGCGACCCGACGCCCATCGCGAACACCATCACCGACAGGACGATCGACGCCTGCGTGACCGAGTTCCCGACGAGGTAGCTGCCGAGCGCGACCAGCGCCAGCTCGTACACCAGCCCGCACGCCGCGCAGGTGAACACGGCCGCGAGGACCAGCGTGCGGGCCAGCCGGGCGGGGACGCGCAGCCTCCCCGGACCGTCCGCCTGGAACGGTTCCGGGGAGGACGGCCGCACCGCCTGGTCGACGGCCCCGCCCGCTGCCCCGTCAGCAGCCCCGTCGACGGCCTCGTCCACGGCTCGGCCGCCGGGCCGGTCTGCTTCGCGGGACGTCAGGAGACCGCCCCGGCCACGATCGCGGCGACGCCGAGGTCGGCCGCGGCGACGACCCACCCGGCCGGGTGGATGCCGGTGCCGATGCCGGTGCCGTCCGTGCCGACGAGCGTCGCGCCGAGCTTGCCCGGCGTGATCACGTCCAGCAGCAGGAACGCGATCACCATGAGCACGATGCCGCACGCGCCGAACACGGCGGTGTCGATCAGCCCGTCGCCGAGGTCGCTGTCACTGGTGATGATCGCCGTGAAGACGATGCCGCCGATGCCGAACAGCTTGACCGCGAGCAGCAGCGCGGCGCCGCGGTTGCCCTCGGTCCAGATCTGCTTGCCGAGCCGGCCGGGCGTCGTCACCTCCACCACCAGGTAGCCGAGCGCCATCAGCGCGATGCCGACCGCCCCGTAGGCGAACGTCGCACCGACCTCGTTCAGGATGTCGTTCATGTGTCGCTCCTCATTTGCCCGACCCCGGGCCGCCGCCCCGGAACGACGCGGCGCCTCTGCTGTTCCATCCGTTGCTGCCGGGACTCGCCCAGTGCCCGCCGATGTGGGAGTAGTAGCGGTTGTAGCCGCTGCGGGGCCTGTCGACGGTGATCCGGCTTCCGGCGCCGTTCGGCAGGACGCCGACGACGAGTTTCGGGTAGCGCAGGAAGATGCCGCCCGCCGCTCCCTTGGTCGCCATGTCGTTCACCCGGTCGATCGGCTTGAACTTGCGGCTGATCTCCGAGGCGACCGTCCCGGGGGCCTTGGAGGACCGGTAGGTGTCCGACCCCATCCGGGTGTACTTGTCGCCGATCCACGACGACTGCGACTGCCCGCAGGCGCCGAGGGCCATCGTGGTCAGCGCGGCGGCGGCGACCGCCCCCACCGTCCGTCTCCTGCTGCTCATGAGGGTCTCACCAACCGGCTCCGCGTCATCACGATCTCCCGGGTCTGGGGGTAGGCGTGCCAGGTCCGCCAGCCGAACCCGGGTTCTTGCGTCTCTTCCAGGGCCAGTGCGGTGACGGCGTGCGGGGAGCCGGGGAACGCCCCGGTCAGCGCGTCACCGCGGTCGGCGAGCCGCGCGCACACGGCCTCGACGGCGCGGGCGAACGCCGTCCCGTCGCTGTGCGCGGCGGTCGTCGCGGCGAAGTCGTAGGCCCAGCCGGGCACGTTCACGGCGGCGCGTCCCGGCAGCGGCTCGGCCCGGTCGGCCAGGCACGCCACCGTCTCGCTCAGCGGACCGGCGATGACCTGGTGGGACGCGCCGAGCAGGCGCATCTGCACGGTCAGGCCCGCCCGCTCCACCGGCAGGACGGCGAGGGCCGCCAGCGGCGGCAGGCCGAGCGCGAAGGAGAGCCCGTCGGCGCGCGCGTCCGCGTAGGGGGTGTCGAGGGTGGCGCGCAACTCAGCTACCGCCGGGGTAGATCGTCATCGAGCCGGTGGGGACGCGCTCGCCGAGGCCCGCCTCCCACTGGCCGCCGCCGTACTGCTCGAACGACAGGTACTTCCCGCGCGGGCCCTCGTAGTCGACGTACTCGACCCGGCCCTGGACGCCGACACCGGTCGTGCCCTCGCTGGTGTAGTCGGCGGTCCCGTGCTCGTCGCGGCGGTACTCGACGCCGTCCACGACGACGGTCTTCTCGCCGGGGGTGAGGTCGCCGGCGTCGTGCTCGGTCCACCAGACGACTTCGAGGTCGGGATCCTCCTCGACGGAGATCCACACCTTCTGGCCCTCGATGGTGTCGGCGTCGAGGAGGTGCTCGCTCCAGGTGAAGCCGCCCTCCTTCAGCCGCAGCGAGCCGCGCACGAAGTAGCGGGTGCCGAGGTACTCGACCATGTCGCCGGCCTTGAGGGTGCGCGGGTCGCCCGCCACCGAGTCCTCCGGGGCGAACGGGTCGTGCGGTGCCGCCGGGGCGGCGGGGGCGGGGGCGTTCGAACGACGTCGCAGCAGGACAAAAATGAGCACGATCAATGCGACAAGAATCAGTGCGAGAAGGATGACAATCGTTGTTCCGCCCACGGACACCTCCATCGTTTCGTCGACAGCAAGGGCACAGACCAGCGGGATCCTACCGACTGTGGCGTCTCAAGCCCATACCGCGATGAGACGTATCAAATGATCCACGGGTTTCATGTGAGAACGCGTGATCCGATGCGAGGACGGGACCGGAGCCGTACGGAGGGGCCCGCCGGGAGGGGTCCGTCCGGGTCAGAGGCGGGTGGCGGCGGCGGCCACGCGGTCGTCGGTCGCGGTGAAGGCGATCCTGATGTGGCGGGCGCCGGCCGGGCCGTAGAACTCGCCGGGGCCGACGAGGATGCCGAGGGAGGCCAGGTGGGCGACGGTGTCCCAGCACGGCTCGTCCCGCGTGGCCCACAGGTACAGCGACGCCTCGGAGTGGTCGATGCGGAAGCCGTGCCGCTCGAACGCCCCGCGCAGGACGGCGCGGCGGCGCGCGTAGCGGGCGCGCTGCTCGTCCACGTGCGCGTCGTCGGCGAACGCGACCGCCATCGCGGCCTGCACCGGCGCCGGGACGATCATGCCGGCGTGCTTGCGGACCTCCAGCAGCCGCCGCACGATCGCGAGGTCGCCGGTGACGAACCCGGCGCGGTAGCCCGCCATGTTGGAGCGCTTGGAGAGTGAGTTGACCGCGAGCAGGCCCTCGTGGGAGCCGTCGCACACGTCCGGGTGCAGGATCGAGATCGGCGGCTTCTCCTCGTCCCAGCCGAACTCCAGGTAGCACTCGTCGCTGACGACGACCGCGCCCCGCCCGCGCGCCCACGCCACGACCTTGCGCAGGTGCTCGGCGGGCAGCACCTTGCCGGTCGGGTTGGACGGCGAGTTCACCCACACGATCTTCGGGTTCACCGGGCCGAGCGCGAGCAGCCCGTCCGTGCAGACGGGCGTGGCCCCGGCCAGCCGCGTGCCGACGTCGTAGGTCGGGTAGGCCAGCTCGGGGAAGACGACCTTGTCGCCGGGGCCGGCGCCGAGCAGCGTCGGCAGCCAGGCGACGAGTTCTTTGGTGCCGATGACGGGGAGCACCGCGTCCGGGTCGGCGCCGGACACCCCCGCGCGGCGGCGCAGCCAGCCCGCGACCGACTCGCGCAACCGCGGCGTCCCGTACGTCTGCGGGTAGCCGGGCGCGTCGGCGGCCCCGGCGAGGGCCTCCCGGATCGGCGCGGGCGTCGGGTCGACGGGCGTCCCGACGGACAGGTCGACGATGCCGTCCGCGTGCGCGAGCGCCCGCTCCTTGTAGGGGGCGAGCCGATCCCACGGAAAGTCCGGCAGCGTGAACACTGGCCTTGCTCCTCCTCAGCGGACCCGGCGGGCCGCGGCCCTCCCGGAACGGGAAGGCCGCGGCCCGGAGAATCGGCGCGGGAGACCCTCGGGACGCGCCCGCGGGCGCGCCGTCCGGTCCCCCGGCCCGGTTCGTCGTTGCTCAGTCGTCGTGGCTCTGCGGAGGCAGCGCGGCGACGATCGGGTGGTCCTTGTCGATCTTGCCGACCTTGGACGCACCGCCCGGCGAGCCGAGGTCGTCGAAGAACTCGACGTTCACCTTGTAGAAGTCCTTCCACTGGTCGGGGACGTCGTCCTCGTAGTAGATGGCCTCAACCGGGCAGACCGGCTCGCACGCACCGCAGTCGACGCACTCGTCCGGGTGGATGTAGAGCTGACGCTTCCCTTCGTAGATGCAGTCGACCGGGCACTCCTCGATGCATGCCTTGTCGAGCAGGTCCACGCAGGGCTGCGCAATGACGTAGGTCACGTCAGTGACTCCTCTCGGATATCCGGCCCCGCCGCACGTCACGGGTCGCCGCAAGCTCGCTGTGAATAGTATGGCCGCCACGGGTCAGTCGATTCGACATGGGGGTCCTCACATGTCCGCCCGCTTCGCCGCGCGGCTGGTGGTGTCCATCAGTGCCGCGGATGTGGGCCAGCGGATCTCGCTGCGCCGCCGGCTGCCTACGGGAGAGTACAGCGACGTCGTCGGCGTACTCGAATCGTGGTCCGATCAGACCCTTGTAGTGCGCCGCCGCACCGGCGAGCTGGTCGAGGTCCCCGAGGGGATCATGGTCGCGGCGAAGGTCGTCCCGCCGCAGCCGCCGCCGCGCCGCCGCCCCCGCCGAGAGGAGCCGGGGGACGGCTGACGCGGCCGGTCCCGTTCAGCCGGTGCGCGCCGGAACCGGGCTGGACGGAGCGGGGCTCGACGGAGCCGGGCTGCCGGGCACCGGGCCGCCGGACGCGGAGCCGCCGGACGGCGCGCCGCCCGATCCCGATCCCGATCCCGAGTCCGCGGGCGCCGGGCTGCCCGCACCCGGGCTGCCCGCACCCGGAGTGCCGGCTCCCGGGCCGGCGGGCGAGCCGTAGGGCGGCGGTTCCGCCGTCACCTCGGTGGTCCGCTCGCTGTAGGTCTCGCCGGGTTTGAGGTCGCGGCCCTGGAACAGCTCCGACACCGTGACGAACGTGAACCCGCGCTTCTTCAGGCCGTCCACCACCTGCGGGATCGCCTCGACGCTCGTCTTGTGGATGTCGTGGAACAGGATGATGCCGCCGCTCTTCGGCTCCTTGGTCCCGACCCTGACGTCGCGGGCGACGTCGTGGTAGCGCCAGTCGAGCGTGTCGACGCTCCACAGGATCAGCGGCATCCCGATGATGCGCCCGACGTGCTTGTTCGTCGCCCCGTACGGCGGGCGCATCAGCGTCGGCTCCACCCCGCCGGACGCCTCCTTGATGACCTTCTGCGTCCGCTCGATCTGCGACCGCACCTCCGCCGGCGACAGTGCGGTGAGCTGCGGATGGGACCAGCTGTGGTCGGCCAGCTCGTGGCCTTCCAGCGCCATCCGGCGCACCACGGCGCGATGGCTGCCGACGTTCTGGCCCAGCATGAAGAACGTGGCGCGCACGCCGTCCTTCTTCAGCGTGTCGAGCAGGCCCGCCGTGTAGGGGCCGGGGCCGTCGTCGAAGGTGAGCGCCACGCACTTCACCCGGTCGCAATCGATCTTCCTTGGCGGCGGCGGCGTCGGCGACCGGCTCGCCTGCGCCTTGTGGCCCAGCGCGGCGTGTTCCCCGGCCGTCCGCGCCTGCCGCTTGTCGCCGTGGCTGCATCCCGCGATGAGCAGGAGGCCGGCGCCGCCGATAATGGCGAATTTCCTGATCCGCACCACGCACCCCCGAACGTGTCGCTTTCGCGCGGCTAATACCCTCCGTCACGCTGAAGACACACCGCGCTGACATTCCCGAAGCGTGAACTCTGTACGGAGATGCGGGTGAAGACGGGTGACCGTGCGATGTCCGCACGGCGACCGGACGGGAACCGCACAGGACGGAGCCGCATGACCGCGAGCCCACGGGAGGCGCCGGCGGAGGACGCCGAGGACGCTGCGCGAACGGAGGACGACGCGGCGCTGATCGAGCGGTCCCGGGGCGAGCCCGAGGCGTTCGCCGAGCTGTACGACCGCCATGCGCCGTCCATCCACCGCTACGTGCGGCGGCGCCTCGGCGACGAGGCGGCCGACGACGTGGTGGCCGAGACGTTCCTCGCGGCCTTCCGCCGGAGGGAGCGCTACGACCCGGCACGGCCGGACGCCCTCCCATGGCTGTACGGGATCGCCGCCAACCTGGTCGGCAAGCACCGCAGATCAGAGTCGCGGATGCTGCGGGCGCTGGCCCGGACGGGCACCGACCCGGTCACCGACTCCATCGAGGGAGCGGACGCACGGGTCAGCGCAGCGGCCTGCTCGCGGGAACTCGCGGGCGCCCTGGCGAAACTGCCGGCCGGGGACCGGGACGTACTGCTGCTCGTGGCGTGGGCCGACCTGTCCTACCAGCAGGTCGCCGAGGCGCTGTCCATCCCGCTGGGGACGGTGCGGTCCCGGCTGAACCGGGCCCGGCGCAAGGTGCGGGAGGCGCTGGGCGGATCCGACCCGACCGGCATCGTCCAGGAGGAGACGGAATGAACGACCTTGATGAGCTTCGTGAGCTTCGCGCTTTCCGCGGCGAGGTCCCGGCCGCCGACCGCGCCCGTCTCGCGCCGGGCCGCGCGCGGCTGCTGCGGGAGGCGTCCAAGCGGCGGCGGGCCCTGCGCGTCCCGGCGTGGCGTGTCCCGGCGTGGCGGCTCGCCGCGGCCGGCACCGCGGTCGCCGCACTCGGTGTGCCGGGCGTGATCGCCGTCGTGGGCGACGGGCCGCCGGGGGACGGCGGGCGTCCGCCGACCGCCGCGCAACCTCTGGGCGCCACCGCGTTCACGGAGCGCGCCGCCCAGATCATCGAGCGGCGGTCCGACTACCGTCCCGGGAACCACCAGTGGGTCTACCGGAAGGTCTTCCATGGGCAGGCCGGCCGGCGTGCGCCCGAATACGAGGTGCATCAGGAGACCTGGACACGTTTCGACGGGCTGGAGAGCGCCTACTACACCGGGCCGGAGGGCGCCCCAAAGCTAAAGATCGAGGACGAGGGCTACGTTAATACCGGTGGGGATAGCGAGGAGCGGACCCCGCTGCAGTGGAACGTCTACCTCCCCACCCTGCCGAAGATCCCGGAGCAGCTGCTGGCCACAATGCGGGCGCAGGCCCACAAGTACGCTGCCGAGACGGGCGCGGGCGAGCGCGGGTTCCCCGAAGGGCGGGACCAGTGGGTGTTCAGGCGGCTCGCGGGCTTCCTGGCGCACGAGGTGCCGATGCCTGAGCCGGCGCGTGCCTCCATCTTCCGCGGCATCGGGCAGATCCCCGGCGTCGCGGTACGGGAGGACGCCAGGGACGCGCTGGGACGTCCCGGAGTGGCCCTCGTCCGCACCGGCGAGGACGGGATCCGCACGGAGGTCGTGATCGCGTCCGGGTCCTACACGTATCTGGGCAGGCGTGACGTGACCACGACGAAGCAGTACATCCCGTACTCGCCGGAAGTGGCGAGGTCGAAGCCGAAGCCGCGCCTGGAGCCCAGGCTCGTCCCCGCCGGGGAGGTGCTCATCGACACGGCGCTGGAGGCGACGGGCGTCGTCGGCCGGCCCGGGCAGCGGCCCTGAGCGGGCCGCCGGCCGGGCCGGCGGGCGTCAGCGGACGGGCCAGTCGGGGACCTCGGGCGGGAGGTCCTTGCTGACGCGCATCGGGAAGGACGCGTCGCGCTTCTCCAGGAAGGACGACACGCCCTCGATCGCGTCGGCGGCGCCGCCGAGGGAGGCCATGAGTCGGGAGTCGGCGGCGTGCGCGTCCCACGGCGACGGTGCGGACAGGCCCGACCACATCAGCCGCCGGATCGCGGCGACCGAGACGGCCGAGGTGTTGTCGGCGATCTCGCGGGCGAGGGCGTAGGCGGCGGGGAGCAGCTCGTCCGGCGCGTAGACGCGGGAGACGAGGCGCCCGGCGAGGGCCTCCCGCGCGTCGAACACGCGGCCGGTCGCGGCCCACTCCATCGCCTGCGCGATGCCGACGAGGCGCGGCAGGAACCAGCTGGACGCGGCCTCGGTGACGATGCCGCGCCGCGCGAACACGAACCCGAACTTGGCCGTGTCGCTGGCGAGCCGGACGTCCATCGGGAGGGTCATGGTGACGCCGACGCCGACCGCGGCGCCGTTGAACGCGCCGATGACGGGCTTGAGGCAGCGGGCGATGCGCAGCGCGACCGTGCCGCCGCCGTCGCGCGGGGTGCCGTCCTCCAGGACGTCGTCCTCCCCGGCGAACATGTCCCTCGACTTCTCCTTGTCGAAGGTGTCGCCGCCGCCGCTCAGGTCGGCGCCCGCGCAGAACGCGCGGCCCGCGCCGGTCACCACGACCGCGCGCACGTCGTCGTCGGCGTCGATCCGGTCGAACACGTCGAGCATCTCGTTGCGCATGGTGAACGTGTAGGCGTTCATCTTCTGCGGACGGTTCAGCGTGACGGTGGCGATCCCGTCGCGAACCTCGTACTCGATCTCCCTGTACGGCACCTGGCGAACCCCTCTCCCGCTGGACAGAACCCGATTCTAGAACGGTTCTTCAGACGAGGGCCTCGGGGAAGAGGCGGAGGAGGACGTCCCGGCGCCACTCGGCCGGCTCGCGGCCCCGGGGCGGGACGGGGACGAGCGCGCCGTCCGCCGCCGTCGTGAAATTGATCTCAATCCCGGGGGCGATCTCGGCGGGGGGCTCGCCGGTGGCCGCGAGGCGCCGCGCCAGGGCGCCGAGGACCCGCGCCCAGCCGTCCCCGAGGTAGGGCGGCAGGGCCTCGGCGCGCAACTCGGGGAGGCCGCGCGCGGCCAGCCCGATGGTGCGCAGGGTCAGGCCGCCGGGCCCCGCGGCGCCGACGATCCGGACCTCGGACGTGACGTCCGCCATTCGCAACACCGCCTCCCTACAGGACTTTCTCCGATAAATTATGACAGTGAATTGGGCCGTGACGACGTACGACTCCGCCTTCGGGTACGTCTCCGCGCACGGTGCGCCCCTGGTCGACCTGCTCGATCCGCAACCCGGCGAACGGGTCATCGACCTCGGGTGCGGCACCGGGATGTTCAGCGCGGAGATCGCAGAGCAGGGCGCCGAGGTGCTGGGCATCGACGGCAGCCCCGACATGGTCGCGCAGGCGGCGGCCATGCACCCGGGGCTGTCCTTCATCGTCGGCGACGCCCACGACTTCACGGTCGGCGAGTCCTTCGACGCGGTCGCCTCCAACGCGGCCCTGCACTGGATGACCCGCGACCCCGACGCCGTCATCGGGCGGGTGCACGCGGCGCTGCGCCCCGGCGGCCGGTTCGTCGGCGAGATGGGCGGCGCCGGAAACTGCGCCGAGCTGATCGTCGCGATGCAGACGGCGTGGCGGGTGTTCGGCCTCGGCGAACCCGAGCTGCCCTGGTACTTCCCGTCCCCGGCCGCGTACGCGACCAAGCTGGAGGAGGCCGGGTTCACGCTGCGGCTGCTGGAGCACGCCGACCGCCCGACCCGGATGACCGAGGGCCCGAACGGCGCCGCCGACTGGGTCCGCGCCTACGCGGCGCGCGCGCTCGCCGACGTCCCGCCGGAGCTGGTCGACCCGCTGCTCGACCGGGTCAACGACCTGGCCGCGCCGGCGCTGCGCCGCGAGTCCGGGTGGGTCGCCGACTACGTGCGGCTGCGGTTCGCCGCCGTCCGCCGCTCGGACGGCGCCGCCCCGACCCCGTTCGGCCCCCTGGCCACCGACCGCCCCCTCTGACCCGCCGGGTCCTTCGGCGGTCCGGGCGCCTAGTGTGGAGGCATGCTGCGGTTGTACGACCATCGGGCGGGCCGGGCCGAGCCCTTGCCGGCCGGGCCGGGTCTGCGGGTCCAGGTCCTTCCCGGCCCCGGGTACCGGACGCTGGTGGTCGCCGACCTGCTGCGGCGCGTCGCGCAGCGGGCGGGGCGCCACGTCCGGCTGGCGAGCACTCCGCTCGCCGCGGGCGGCGACTACGCGGACTACAGCGTCGCGTCGGTCGAGGTCCTCGGCGAGCCGCTGGCGGACGCCGACCTCTACATCACGGCCGGTGAGCCCGTGGACGCGCGGTGCCTGGTCGTCCCCGCCGAGACCGGCGGGAGGCCGCCGGACGCGCTGACCGCGCGGCTGGCGATGCTGGAGGTCCCGTACCAGGAGCCCGTGGACCTGTCGGACGCGCGGCTGACGGCCGCGGGAGAGCGGCTGGACGCGTGGCGCGGCAGGGTCGCCGAGTGGGCGACGTCCCCCGGCCGCCCCATGAGCCGGGAGTACGCGAACCGGGCGGAGACGGCCCTGGCCGACGATCTGGACGCACCTGGCGCACTCGCCGTCCTCGACCGGCTCGCCGCCGACCCGGACGTTCCGCCGGGCGCGAAGCTGGAGACGGTCGTCCACCTCGACATGCTGCTGGCGCTCGGGCTGGTGGCGGCGATCGGGAGCGCCTGACCACGCGCTGGTCAAGTGCCCGATTTGTACGTCGGTGAGCATCTCCCGGGCCTCCTCGATGGCACCTGCCCGGCAGGTGAACCGCACCGCGGGGTGACCCGGGCTTTCGCGGTCCCTGGGAGAAGCTAACTTCGTATGTCGTGTCGACCGAAGCCCCAGAGTCACCGGCCCCGACGTCGCCCGAGCCGCCGGTCCGCGCGCGGCGCCGCCGCCGTGCCCGCCCGCTGATGGCGGCGTTCGCCGCGTTCGCCGTGCTGCTGTTCGCGGCCGTCGGCGGGGTCGGCTGGTATTTCGCGGGGGTCGCGATCGAGGTCGACCACTCCGCCGAGTACCCGCTGACCATCGTGGACACGACGGACGGCACCGTCACGCTCCCCCGCGCGCCGGTGACGGAACGTCCCGGAACGTGGGCGCTGGTCTGGAAGGGCGGGCGGGCTCTGCTCGGCCCCGTCGTCGGCGGCGACCGTGACCACGTGGTGCGGAAGGTGACGTCGGTCGTCTCGGGTTCGCTGCGGAAGGGCGCACCGGCGGCCATCGACCACTGGATGTACGACGGCGACCCCAGGACGGCTTTGGAGTTGCCCTTCGAGGACGTCACGTATCCGTCCCGGGTGGGGCCGATGCCTGCGTGGCTGATCCCGGGGTCGTCCTATAAGGGGACGTGGGTCATCGCCGTCCACGGACGGAACGCGGACAAGGCGGAGACGTTCCGTGTCATGCGGCCCGTGCACGAGATGGGTCTGCCGATGCTGTCCATCGCCTACCGGAACGACGTGGGCGCGCCTTCGTCCGGCGACCGGAAGAACCATCTGGGCGACACGGAGTGGCAGGACGTCATCTCCGCGATGGGCTACGCGCGCGCACACGGCGCGACCGGTGTCGTCCTGTACGGATGGTCGATGGGCGGCGCGATGGCCATGACGGCCCTGCGGAAGGACCCGTCGTTCGTGCGGGGCATCGTCCTCGACTCCCCCGTCCTGGACTGGAGCGCCACCCTCGACAAGCAGGGCGACGCCCGCAACCTGCCCGGCTTCATGACGGACGTGGCCAAGCAGGTCCTCGAATGGCGCATCGGCATCAACCTCACCGACTACGACCAGCGCCGTTTCGCGCCCCGGCTGCGCACGCCCGTCCTCATGTTCACGACGAACGACGACGCCACCGTCGCCAACGGCCCCGCCTACACGTTCGCCAGGACGTCCCCGCCCGGCATGGTCACGCACATCTCCACACCGGGCGACCACACCGAATCGTGGAACGTCGACCCGTCCGCCTACGAACGCAACCTGGGATCCTTCCTGAAGAGGATCGGTTAGGCGGCCGGCCCGTCAGGCAGCCGGCCCGTCAGGCGCGGCGGACCGTCAGGCGCGGCGGACCTCCAGCAGCGTCTTGCCGACGGTGGAGCGCGACTCGATGGCCCGGTGCGCGTCGGCGGCGCCTTCGAGGGGGAAGCGCTGGCCGATGACGGGCCGGAGCCGTCCCTGTGCCGCCTCGTCGAGCGCGCTGATGGTGAACTCGCGGAGCTGCTCTGGCGTGGCCGTGGGACGGACGAGCGTTACCTCTCGTTCGGCCGCCTGCTCCTCCGGGATGCTCGCCCACTCACCGGACGCCAGCCCGAAGCTGACCATGCGCCCGTTGGGCCGGAGCAGGGTGAACGCCTCGCGCGCCACGTCGCCGCCGACCCCGTCGAAGACGACGTCCACCCGTCCAGCCTTCCCGGCCCAGTCAGGCTCGCGGTAGTCGACCGCCTCGTCCGCGCCGAGGCGCAACGGCATCTCGGTCTTGTGCGCGCCCCCGGCCGCCGCGACGACCGTCGTCCCGCGGGCCTTCGCCAACTGCACGAGCAGCGTCCCGACCCCGCCGGCCGCCGCCTCCACCAGCACCCGCTCCCCCGGACGCGGGTCGGCCGCACTCAGCATCATCGTCGCCGTTCTGCCGTCGGCGAGCAGCGCGACCGCGTCATCGAGCGCCAGGCCGTCCGGGACGTCGAACAGCCCCTTCGCGTCAACGGCCACCTTCTCCGCGTAGGCGCCCGTGCCGCCGGTGCTGCTGACGACCCGCCGTCCGACGAGTTCTTCGTCCACTCCGGCACCGACCGCCGTCACCACGCCGCCGACCCCGTTGCCGGGGATGACGGGCGGCTCCAGCCTCACCGGCGCCGGACCAGTCCCCGCCCGCATCTGCGTCTCGACGAACGTGATGTTGACGAACTCGACCTCGATGAGCGCCCGGCCCTCACCAGGCACCGGATCCGGCGCCTCCCCAGGGACGAGCACCTCCGGCCCACCGAACTCCTTCAGCCACACCGCACGCATGTGAACCCCCTCCGATCAGCGGTAGCTCCCCCAGACTGCTACCTCAAGCAAGGTCGAGGTCAACTCGTTCGCAACGAATCCCTTTTCTCACCACACGAGGCTCTGTAAGCTTTCGCGCGAGTTCTGCCCCCGTTGTCGGCTGCCGCTCAAGGAAGACGATGCGCGCCCGGTTGGTACGTACCTCCACGCTCGGGTCGCCCCGCGCCGCCTCCGTGCTCGTCACGGCGGCCGCCGTGTGCGCGGTCGCCGGCTGCGGCTCGTCCGGCTCGTCCTCGAACGGGGAGTTCGCCCCGAACGGCTCGTTCGACACCGCCACCGCCGCCCCCGCCCCGGCCGCAGTCGCCCCCTCTGCCATCCCGACGGCGGAGCTCTACAAGACCGTTCTCCAGCGGTATCGCGCCTACCAGGACGCCTACAAGAAGGCCTACGACGCCAACGACCCGTCCGGTTTGGCCGACGTCGCCATGGACCCCCTCCTCACTGAGGTCACCAACGACGTGCAGGCCACCAAGGCCAAGGGCGTCATCTTGCGCTTCACGAACACCTTCAACCCTCGCGTCTACGCCCGCTCCAAGGACAGCACGAAGGTCTACGTCATCGACTGCATCCGGACCCTCGCCGCCTACCGCTACTCCGCGAAGACCGGCGAGAGACTCGATGGTGGACCGGGCGTGGCCCGCCTCCAGCGGACGACCCTCCAGTACGACTCCGGCGTGTGGAAGGCCGCGGCGACCGCCCAGGACAAGACATGCTGAAGGCAGGCAGGGAAGGACCGACCATGCCTCCCAACCCACCCACTCGACGCCGTGCGGCCTCCTGCATGGTCATCGCTGCGGCTCTCATCGCGCCTGCTCTGGCCGCCGTCCCAGCCCTAGCCGATGATTGCGGAGCCTCAAAGAAGCTGTACTGCAACCCGAAGACAAGCAAGACCATCACCACGGGTGGAGGCGGCGGGACGGGCGGAGGAGGCGGCGTTTCCGGGCCTGTCGCGCCACCCGCCCCAGAGGGGCTGACCGACAACGAGGCGGTGGACGCCGTCAACGGCCCAGGCGGTAATGCACCACCGGCCCAGGCACCGCCGACCACGTTGCAACTCGTCGACGAGGCCCTCACCACCAAGGGCTTCCCCGTTCCCGTAGTGCACACCGCACCGAACGGGAAGACATATGTGCGTGTTCGGACAGCTCTGTGGGTGGACAACTTCGACGTCGTGCAAACGGAGCCGGTGAGCGCGGGCGACCAGACGGTCCAGGCGACGGCGAAGCCCGTTTCAGTCAGATGGAACATGGGCGAAGACGAGTTCACCTGCAAGAGCGCCGGCAGCAAGGACGGCAAGTCCTGCAACTACACCTACAAGCAGTCCTCCGCCAGGAAGCCGGGTGGAAAATACTTGATCACCGCGACCATCACCTGGAACGTCAGCTGGACATGTGAGGGTGATGACTGTGACGGCCCTGGTGACGATCTGGGGCAACGCCCCATCTCCTCGGAGCCCACACCACTGGTCGTCAGCGAGATCCAGACCAACACGGGCCAGTGACACACCGCGAACATCGGCTGCCAGGGTTCGTCGAGCTCGCGGAGTTGGGAACGGGGGCCCAAGGCGAGGTCGTACTCGCCCGGCACGAGTCCGGCGGCGGACCAGTCGCGATCAAATACCTGTCCCCCGATTTTCTCGGCAACACGGCCGCGAGAAGTGTCTTCCGAGCAGAGGCCCAGATGCTCAAGCGGGTGAACAACCCGCACGTGGCGCGATTACTCGACTATCTGGAGTCGCCATGGGGTGCGGCGATCATCTTGGAGGCGGTGCCTGGACGCGCGCTTCGCAAGGTACTGGACGAGCATGAAGGGGCGCTGACCCCCGAGGCCGCTTTAGCGATACTAAAGGGCTCACTGCTCGGCTTGGCGGCAGCCCATGCTGTAAAGGTCGTCCACCGCGACTACAAGCCGGGGAATGTGCTCGTCCAGGACAACGGGCAGAGCAAGCTCATCGACTTCGGCATCGCCGTTCTCACCGGGCAGGGCGGCCAAGCCGGGACGCCCGCCTACATGTCCCCGGAGCAATGGGCGGGCGAACCCGCCACTCCGGCGACCGACCTTTACTCGGCAACGTGCGTGTTCGTCGAATGCATCACGGGCAAGAAACCTTTCAGCGGCACGACTCTCGCCGAACTGAAGACCGCACATGACGAAGGCTTCACAGCGTTCGAGAGCGTCCCCGAGCCATTGCGTCCTCTAGTCCGACGAGGTCTGGCGAAAAGACCAAGTGATCGGATCTGGAACGCGTACGAGTTCGTCAGCGAGTTGGAATCGGTCGCTGCACGGGCTTATGGACCCGATTGGGAACGGCGGGGTTTCCTCGCACTCGGCGCGGTCGCCGCGACCGTCGTGACGGCCGTCCCGCTGGCAATGCTCGGCGGCACCCTCCTGGCCCCTGGCGCGTCCGCAACGGGCGCCGCGGCATCTATGGCGGTCGGCCACATTTCTACCGGCCTCGCGCAGAGCGCCACCTCGGTGGACGTCATGGCGAAAACCGGCGCCTCTGCGTCCAAGGGCTTCTTGAGCAAGATCGGCGGGGCGAAGGGCGCCACCGGAATCGTAGTCGCCGGCGTGGGCGGCGTGATCGCGGCATGGCTGCTCTGGCCCGGCCCGAGCGTGGGCGGGACGAGCCACGCCGGAGTCCACGCGTACTTCACCAAGCCGGGCGTGCTCCTCGGGCAGTCCTACCTGCCCGCCTCCGAGACCCCGTACATCGACTTCAAGTATTCGCTCACCCCGGCCAGGGCCAAGACCGGCACCGAAGTACGCCTCGTCGAGGAGTTCCGAGGACGCACTCCCGGAGGCCTCTACTACACCCCGAGCGGTGAACGTCAATGCTTCGGACCCGACCCAAAGCTGCCGAAGACCCATGGGTACGACTGGGCGATAGGACTCGGTCAGGACCAACTCGATGTCCAAAGCTCGGACTACATCGCCTTTTACCGCATCCCACCGGCCAAGCAGAACGGCATCCCCCAGAAGACAACGGATGCCATCATTCTCCCCGCTCGCAGCGACACGGTCGGCGAACAGCAGCCGTTCGTCCAGGCGGAATGCGCCAACATAAGCCGTTGGACGACCACGTCCAGGATCGTTCTTCCAGATCACGACCTCCTGCCACCCGGCAAGTATCTGGTGACACCGCATGCACCGATGAAGGTGACCAGAACCCTGCGGGATAACAAGGCGATCCCTCCGGAGTCGGCGGGAGCGCGGATCGACGGAACGCTGCCGGTGATCGAAGTACTGAACGGCTGACACGGGTCCGGCACCAACCCGGTCTCGAGCGGCTCGTTGGCGAACCCCGCAACGCGGCCATACGGCCGCCTCCCACACCATGGCCGATGCGGGCCGATCACGGTCGCCGGCCGCTGTCACAGTGCGCACACTCGCACTCGCCGCGCGGTGAGTTCGTCCGGGAACTGGGTTTCACCGTTCATCGCCGCCGCCAGCAGATCCGGCGACGAGGCCATGATGAGACGTCGCCCAGCCACCCGCCACATACCGCTGTCCATCCAGACGACCCACCCGGGAAAGCGTCTACGCAGATCGGCCAGCAGCTGGGCCTCGTTCACACGGGCCCCTCGGGCAGGAGCGCCCACACCGCCTTGCCGCCACCTCCGAGCGGCTGGGCACCCCACTCCTTGACGAGCGCACCCAGCATCGCCAGCCTGCGACCGTCCTCGCTCAGCAGTTCCGCCGAGGCGGCGACCGGCAGGACGTCGGACGAGTCGAAGACCTCCATGACCGTCCCCTTGTCCGCCTGAACGAGCCGCACCCTCGCCGTGGTGCTGCCGGTGTGCCGCAGGACGTTCGTCACGAGTTCCGACACCACGACCTTCGCCACGTAAGCGTCCTGGACCCACTTCTCCAGAACGTCCCCGACCCAGTCCCGGGCCACCTTGATCGACTCGCCCCGAACCGGGACAACGATCTCCGCGGGCTCCTGCATGAAACGATCACCTCCGAGTTTCGTGACTCAACGCACAGAATCCACTCCGAGGAGTAATCTGACTATGCAAGCTCCGAACCGCACACCGAGGACTTAAGACCACTTAAAAACGGTTCAGATCTGCTGGAGGTCCCCCCGCCATGGCCAAGCGCAAGCCATCCCCCGCCCTCAAGGCTTTCGGTGCAGAGGTCAGACACCTGCGAGAAGAGGCGAACATCACCCGTACGGAACTCGCCAACCGGGTAGCGGTCACGCCCTCGTACATCTCGCAGGTCGAGAGCGGCAACACGCGCTGCCGCAAGGATTTCGCCCAACGTCTGGACCAGGCACTGGGCACGGGCGAGCAACTCACGACGGCCTGGACCAAGCACCTCCGCACCGCCAACTACCCGAAGTTCTTCGCCGACTACACCCAGGCCGAAGCCACGGCCGAACTCCTACGCGCCTACGAGGCAACATTCGTGACCGGGCTTCTACAGACCCCGGAGTACGCCCGCGTCCTCCTCCCCAACGAGGCCACCCTCGATGGGCGACTCAGACGCCAGCAGATACTCTCCCGCGAGTCGCCGCCGAAGCTCATAGTGGTCATGGAGGAGAGCGTGCTCATGCGGGAGGTGGGCGGACCGGAGGTGATGCGGGACCAGTGCGAACATCTGCTGAGGATGTCGGAACGGGACAACATCACCATCCAGATAGCCCCGATCGCGTACTACCCCGGCGTCTCCGGCTCGTTCAACATCGCCAGCCAGGCAACTGGGGAAGAGTTGGCTTCTCTCGAGACATCCACCGGAGGAGTCACAACTGACGACCCAAGGGATATCTTGACCACCGTCGGCGGGTTCGCGGAGTTGCAGGCGCACGCATTGAGTGTCAGCGACTCCCACGACTTCATACGAAAGGCGATGGACCGATGGACGATCTGACCTGGCGCAAGTCCCGGCGAAGCAACGACCACGGTGGTGCCTGCGTCGAACTGGCTGCCCTGACCAAGGGTGTCGGCGTGCGGGACTCCAAAGACCCGGACGGACCCATAATCCTCCTCGGCCCCACCGTATTCCGCGCACTCCTGACCGACCTCAAGCAGCAGTAGGCCCGGCCGCGGACGGGCAGCTCTGGCTGGAGGGCCGCTGCGTTCGGGTGGCTCGGCGATGCGGCCCGGCGGTAGGGGTGACGTCCGGTTCGAGCTGGGCGGTCTCGTCCGCTGGCCGCTTATTCTTGTGGCCATGACTGCCCAGCCCCCGGAGTCGTCTCCGCGTCCTGCTTCGTCAGGCGAGCTTCGCGCTTCTCATGCCGATCGGGAGGCGGTGGTGGAGCGGTTGCGCGATGCGGCGGCCGAGGGGCGCATCGATCTCGATGAGCTGGATTCGCGCGTGGAGCAGGCGTTGCACTCCAAGACTCACGCCGAGTTGGCCGTCCTGACCGCCGACTTGCCGAAGCCGGACGCCCCCGTCGAACGGTTGCCGCTGGTGCTCAAGGGCGGCCTGCACGGCGCGTCTCGCGGCCCCGGGCGCTGGGAGGTTCCCGAGCGGGTGATCGCGCACGGAGGTCTGGCGGGTGTGAAGATCGACTTCACCCGGGTCGAGTGCCGTCTCGCCGAGGTCGCGGTGGAGGCGTACGGGGAGGCGGCGGGTGTCACGATCGTCATCCCCGACGGCTGGGCCGCGGACACCGCCGGCATGGATCCCGGCCTCGGCGGCCTGAAGGACAAGACCACTTCCGACCGGCTCCCAGGCACCCCGCTGATCCGGCTCACGGGGTCCGGCGGCGCGGCAGGAGTGGTCATCCGCCACCCCAACCGCCGGGAACGGCGCAAGCTGCAGAACAACCCGGCATAGGGCTAGGACGCGCACCGAAGTGCCGCCGGGCACCTCGGCAGCGGACATCCGCGTGCCCGACCCACTCGGGCACCGTCGCCCGCCAAGTGCAGCACCACGTCCACGCCCTCGGGAGCGACGGCGCGGACCTGCCCCTTCAGGTCGCCGGTGTAGTCGACCGCCCGCACCTCGGCACCGGTCAGGCCGGTGACGAAGTCGGCCTCCGCGCCGGGACAGGCGGTGGCGATGACGCGCGCGCCGCGGGCGACGGCCAACTGCACCGCGAGCGCACCGACCCCGCCGGTCACGCCGGAGACCAGCACGGTGTCGCCTTCGGTCACCCCGGAACCAGCAGGGTGATCAAGGCACCCCAGCTTTACGGGAGGCGGGCTCTAGACCGATCCGCTCTGTGTGAACGGGCAGTAGACCAGGGGGACGGTTTCGTCGCCAGTACGAGCGGGCGGCAATGGTCAGCGCGACACCGTACACGGCAAATGCGGCCTTGCCGATCCAGCCGACCAACAACGCGTCACCCGTGCTAGGGAAGTCCCCGCGCCGCATCGTGACGGCACCGGCCGTGGCCAAGGCGGGATAACCGATCCCGACCACCCCGTACGGAGCGAGGGTGGCGGCGCCGATGCCAGGACTCCAGGGCGAGCCAGATCCCCGAGGCGCCGTTGCGCTCGGAGATCGCGACGATCTCGGCGCCGGTCGTCCCGGCGAAGGTACCGCCAATCAACGGTCCATCTGCGAATGTAGTACCTGAGGCCGGCGGAGAGGGATCTGCGACGGCGCTGGCAGCGACAGGGTGAGTTCACCGGATCGTTCATCGCCGGATTTCATGTGTTTCACGCGTGTCACCAGTACATTTCATGGCGCTTCCACATCGTTCTGGGCAGTCGTGCGTCTTGCAGGTATACACGTCACATGCACGAATGCGTCATACCTGCATGCCGCCGATGAGTGCCACGCAGCGCCCATTCCGGCGTAGGAGAAGTGGCCGATCATTGAGATGGCCGGTGGATCATCACCGCGTATGGCGGGCTGCCCCCAGGATCGGTCGGAGGCGCCGCCCTGGCATTCATCGACGCCTCATACGGAAAGGACGGGTCATGTCCGATCATCCGCGGGGTGACAGCCGCTGGCGAGCGGTGATCGCCGCCATCGCCGTCGCCTGTCTCGCCGCCGCCGGCCTGGTCGTCGACGGCCGGGCGATCGCCGGCACGCTGTCCGGCACGCTCTACCGCGATCCGGACTCGCAGGTCGTCCGATGGGTCGCGGCCAACCCGAACGAAGCACGGACCCCTGTCATCCGCGACAGGATCGCCAGCCAGCCGCAGGCGCGCTGGATGTCGGTGTTCAAGCCGGACACCGTGACATCGGAGGTCTCCTCGTTCGTCAACGCGGCGAGCGCGGTGAACCAGACTCCCGTACTCTCGGTGTACGAAATCACCAACCGCGACTGCGGCGGCGCCAGCGCCGGCGGCGCCCCCGACCTCGGCCAGTACCAGCAGTGGATCACGAAGTTCGCGCAGGGTCTGGGCGGCCGTGCGGTCATCGTCATTCTGGAGACCGACGCGCTCGCGCTGCAGACCTGCCTGGACGGCTCCGAACTCGCGGCGCGCAACCAGGCGCTCACCCAGGCGGTACAGACGATCAAGGGCGCCGACCCGAACGTGAAGGTCTATCTCGACGGCGGCCACTCGGCCTGGAACTCCGCCACCGAGCAAGGCGGCCGGCTGAAGGCCGCCGGTGTCCAGTACGCCGACGGCTTCTTCACCAACGTGTCGAACTTCCAGCCGTTGTCGAACGAGGCGGCGTACGGCCGGTCGATCATCTCTTACCTGCAGTCCCAGGGTATTTCCGGCAAACACCAGGTCATCGACACCAGCCGCAACGGCGGGGCCGTCGGTGCCCAGGGCGACTGGTGCGGCGACGACAACACCGACCACCGCATCGGCACCTACCCGACTATCAACACCGGCGACCAGAACATCGACGGCTACCTGTGGGTCAAGCCGCCAGGTGAGGCGGACGGCTGCGCCTACGCGGCCGGATCCTTCATCCCCGACCTCGCCTACGACCTCGCGAGCACCGCGCCCGATCCGCCTGCCTCGTCCAGTCCCTCGCAAACTCCGACTCCCCCGCCGGGCGGTGACGCCTGTACGGCGACCTACCTGACGGTGAACTCCTGGGAGGGCGGCTTCCAAGGTCAGGTCTCCGTCACCGCCGGAACCTCGGCTATCAACGGCTGGAAGCTGACCTTCTCGCTGCCCAGCGGCGTTTCGATCAACCAACTCTGGAACGGCACGCTGACCACCAGCGGATCCACCGCCACCGTCACCAACACGACGTGGAACGGCGTACTCGCCCCCGGCGCGTCCGTCCAGGTCGGCTTCACGGCCACTGGTACGGCCTCATCGCCCAGCCCTACCTGCACCTCACCGTGAACGGCACACTAAGTCTCACGGTGTGACGGCCCCGGCGCCCCGGTCCGGTAGAGCGTCTACCAGACCGGGACACCGGCGCCGTCGGATGCCGGGCACCCGCCACCCGGCTGCACCGCCCGATCACTCCGTCCGCACAGGTCAGGCAAGGTCTCCGCCGAGCAAGCCACCAGATCACCAAAGACCCGTGGCGGCTCGTCGTCGGCTCGGCGGTTCTGAGACGAATCGGCAGCAACATTGGCCGGCAGGGAAATCGGGCGTGATACGGACGATTCTGCATACAATGGCGCTGTGAAACTCGTTCCGACATGAAGATTCGGACTTTGCATCGGCCACTGGCGCTGTTGCGAGTGACGCCTATCGGAAAGCAGAACGAGGATGGTGGGAGCGCTGAGTACTCCAGCCGTAGATCGCTGGTGCGACGTCCGACCGACCGCGCTTACGGGTGCGTGTCTGTGATCGTGATGACCTCGTCGAGGCGGTCCAGGGCATCCTGCAGGTCGTCGACCTTGGCCTGGATGCGATCGCGCTCGGCCCGCAGCATGGCTCGTTGCTCGGCGTCGGTATGCCCAGAGTTCCAGCACGGAAGGAGTTCCGCGATCCTTCGGCTGGTCAGACCGGCGGCGAACATCTGCTGGAAGAAGCGAACCCGAGGGATGGCGTCCTGCCGGTAGAGGCGCTGGCCTGATGGGCTGCGCTCCGCGATGAGCAGCCCCTGCTGCTCGTAGTAGCGCACGGCGCGTACTGAGACACCGGCACCCCGTGCCACCTCGCCGATGCGAATCAGCCGCTCGCCCGCGGCCTGCCCGACGGTCATGGTGATTCCTCCTCCAGGCCCTGATGGCCGGCACTTGCCTCTGACGTTAACGTCAGGTTTTAGTGTACCGGCATGGACATCAACAACTCGGTCGCCCTTGTCACCGGAGCCAACCGCGGCCTGGGCCGCGCCTTCGCCCAGCGCCTGCTCGAACGGGGCGCCCGCAAGGTCTACGCGACGGCCCGCCGGCCGGAGACCGTGGACCTGCCCGGGGTCGAGGTGCTGCCCCTCGATATCACCGATCCCGCATCCGTGAAGGCCGCCGCCGAGGCCGTCCCGGACGTCTCACTGCTCATCAACAATGCCGGGATCCAGACGGGGACCGACCTGGTGACCGGTTCGCTGGACGCGGTACGGCACGAGCTGGAGACCAACGTGTTCGGGCACCTGGGAATAATCCGCGAGTTCGCGCCGGCGCTCGCCGGGAACGGCGGGGGTGCGATCGTCAACGTCCTCTCCGCCATGTCGTGGTTCGGGGGCAAGGGCTCCAATGCCTACCACCTGACCAAGGCCGCCGCCTGGGCCATGACCAACGGCGTCCGCCTGGAACTCGCCGAGCAGGGCACGCTCGTGACAGCAGTGCACCTCGGCCTGGCCGACACCGACATGGCCGCGGGCTGGCCCGTGGACAAGATCACGCCGTCGGATCTGGCCGACGCGGCGCTCGACGGTGTCGAGGCGGGCTCCGCCGAGGTCCTCGCCGACCAGTGGAGCCGGGACGTCAAGTCCCGGCTGCCGCTGACGCCAGAAGAGTTCAACGCCGCGATGGACCGCGCCCTGGCGGCGCTGATGGCGGCCTGACTGGCCTCGCGGCGGCGGCAGTTGCGGGCGCGGGCGATGGGGCACCTCTACCCGACGGCGACCTGGACGGTCTCCCGTCATACGGCTGACGGGGAGCTTGCTCGACCCCGTGCCACCACGCCCAAAGGGGTCAGGCGGGCAGGGCGGCGGTGAGGTCCACCTCGACGAGCTGGTCTGGGAAGCCGAGTTGCGCGACGCCCAGGAGGGTGCTGGCGGACGTGAACGCTGGTCCGAGGGCGGAGGCGGTGAGCCGGCTCCACGCGGTGCTCAGGTCGTCCCGGGCGTCGCTCCGCACGTAGATCACCGAGCGCACCACGTGTTGCGGCCGGGCGTTCACCGCCGCGAGGGCGGCGAGCGCGTTCGCGACGATCTGATCGACCTGCGCTTCGATGGATCCGGGGCCTACGACGGAACCGTCCGGGTCGAGGGGGCACTGTCCCGCCAGGTAGGCCGTCCGCCCGGCCTCCACGACGGTGATGTGGTGGTAACCGGGCGTCTGGTGCAGCGACTCGGGATTGATGCGGGTGATCTCGGCTGTCATGGCTGCGAGTCTGGCCAAGATGCCGTGAGCAGCGCATCGCATTTTCCCGAGCACACTGCTCAGGCCAGGTCGGCGGCCGTCATCCCAGGTGGATCTCGGCGCTCCAGGTCGCTGACCCGTAGCCCAAGGTGCAGCATGCGCATGACCCGGCAGCCTGCCCCTAAGGCCCCGGTAAGGGTTTCGGGCGACCGAAACGCCTTGGCCGACACCATGATCGTGGACATGTCCATTTCCCGTTTCACCCGCCGCTCCGTCGTGGCCGCCATGGTGGCCGCACTGGCCGGGACCATGGCCGCCGCGCCCGCCCACGCCGACCAGCAGACCACCTACACCTATGTCGATCTCGGGTCCGAGCCCGGCTACGCGTCCAGCATCGCCAACGACGCCAACGCCGCCCGCATCGTGGTCGGGTCGTCCGACAACGGCGTCGTGTGGCAGGACGGTGAGATCGGCGGGCTTCCCATGGTCACCGCGTGGGCGTCAACGATGCCGGCAGCATCGTCGGCAGCGCCCACAGCGGCGCCTCGAACCAGCCCCCGCACGCCGTGGTGTACCGGGGCGAACTAGTCGACCTCAGCGCCCCCTACGGCGGCGCCGCCGTTGCCAACGCCGTCGACATCAACCAGGCCGAGAGTGCGGCCGGGGTGTTCCGGGGTAGCGGGGAGCCGTCCCGCGCCGCGGTGTGGGACGCCGGCGGCGCCATGCGCACCCTGCCCGGCCTGGGCGGCGCCTCCTACGGCACCGAGAGCGAGGCCGCGGCGATCAACGACGACGGGCAGGTCGTCGGCACCGCGGTGACGAAGTCCGGGGCCAAGCACGCCGTCATCTGGGAGAACGGCACGGTCAAGGACCTCGGCACCCTGGGCGGCGGCTGGCCCGCACCGGCGCCACGGACGTCAACGACCACGGCGTGGTCGTCGGCGACTCGCAGAAGTTCACCGGATACACGCACGCCGTCCGCTGGACCGACGGGAAGATCACCGATCTCGGCACCCTCGGCGGCCGGGCGAGCTTCGCGGGCGGGGTCAACAACAAGGGCCAGATCGTCGGCATCTCCGACACCGACTCCTCCAGCGGAGCCGGGCGGCGCGCCTTCATCTGGGAGAACGGCAGGATGACCGACCTGAACAAGGTCACCGCCAACCTGCCCAAGGGGACCGTCCTGTACAGCGCCAACGCGATCAACGACGACGGCGTCATCGTGGGCACCGCCTCGCCCCGCGCCTTCATGCTCATCCCCGACAACTGATCCGGTAGGCGCGGGATCCCAGCGGCGCGTCCGTCTCCCCGGACGCGCCGCCAACCCAGACCCGCCAACCCGGCCGCAAGA
>NZ_JBEYTW010000059.1:0-52366 GCF_040643275.1 Spirillospora sp. NPDC047418 | reverse complement strand
CCTGCGGCGTGTTGTTGTTATGAGCGCCTTGAAAACAACAACACGCCGCAGATCAACGAGGCGGCGGGCGTCCACCACAGCAGGTCCGCTCGAATCGGGCGGTGCCGATGCGGGCACCGCACCAGCGCCGTACCTCAGCACGAGGTACGGCGCGTGTTACCGGTGTGGATCAGAGGTCGTAGGCACCTAGCTTGATCTGCGACACCATCGCCGCCCACACATCCCGTTCAAGGGACAGGACGTCCCCCTCTGGGTTCTTTGAGTCCCGCACGGCCTTCACCGATCCGACCTGTGCGACTTCGACGCAATCCGACTGGGTGGGCTGGCTGTAGGAGCTTTTGCGCCACGTGGCGCGTCGCATACCTGCGCTCTTCACTTGAGCCCTCTCTTAGCGGTCACAATCGTGATGCGACGGCGTCGATCATGGGGACGACCTCCTCTGGATCGGTCGCCTTGGCCCGGAGGTAGTCAAAAACCAGCCCATAGCGGGACAGGTCCGCCGCCTCGTCAAGATACAACTCGCCCGTCAGGTGTTCCAGGTAGATCGCGCTGACCGGATTCGGGCCGTCGAAGTCCAGGATCACGAAGGGAACGCCCATCGCCGAGTGCGACCCGGCGCTGAACGGCAGCACCTGGAGCGTGACGTTGGGAAGGCGTGCCGTCTCCCGGAGCCGATCGAGCTGGCCGGCCATGACGTCAGGGCCGCCGACAAGCCGGTGGAACACCGCCTCATCCAGGATCGCCCACAAGTGGGGGGCATCCTGCTCACCGAGTCTCTCCTGCCTGGCCGCACGGGCCTCGACACGTCGGTCAATCTCGTTCCGGGGGAGGGCTGGACGCACCGAGGACAAGAGCGCCCGAACGTAGCCCTCAGTCTGGAGCAGGCCGGGCACCAACTGGCTCTGGTAACTCCTCACTCCCGAGGCTTCGGCCTCGAAGCTCACATAGGGGCTCGCAATGATGTCCGAGTAGTTGTGCCACCAGCCTTGCTTCCGCGCCTTCCGAGCCAGGTCCATCAGACCTTGGCGCTCCTGCTCGTCCGTCACGCCGTACTCCTCGACCAAGAGGCGCACGTCGCTCGGCGTGACACGAGTTCGCCCCGTCTCGATGCGGGAGATCTTGGCCTTGGACCAGTCGAGTCGCTGCGCGACATCCTCCATCGATAGGCCGACCGCCTCTCGCAAGCGAAGCAGCTCCCTGCGCAGCTGCCTGCCGCGGAATGTCTCCATTCTCACCGTCATGGGTGAAGTCTCCCGTAGTCGCTTGGGGTCAACCCGAAAGAATCTTGAAACGTCTCGATATGAAACGTTGCACATCGTCGCGTTACCAGCAACACTATCAGCGACCTAACGCACACTGAGCGCGATCAGGCGCAAGAGGTCTACGTCTGCCCTGAATCGCTATGGCTGTGCGCGAACCGGACTGACGGGAGGCATGGCTCGATGGAAGTCAAGGGGGCGTGGGGGCTGGTCACCGGGGGGCTGTGCGCGTGGCGGCTGCCCGGGGACGAGAGCGGGCCCGCGATGGCACGTCGGCTCGTCCGGCAGACGATGTCCGAGCTGCGGCTCGACCGGGACGTGATCGAGGACGGCGAACTCGCCGTGTCCGAGACCGCGACCAACGCGCTCCGGCACGCCAGGTGCGCGCGAGGCGACCGGCCGCCCACCCCACCGGAGCTGTGGATCTGGGCGCGGACCGTCCCGTCCCCGCAGCTCATCGTCTCGCTCTTCGACGGCGCGCGAACGACCACACCGCACACCTCCCGGGCCGGCCTGCTGGACGAGCACGGCAAGGGCCTCGAACTCGTCCGCCGAGTCACCGCCGCCTGGGGCAGCAACCCCACCCTCTCCCGCGTCGACACCACGTCCGTCCCCGGCAAGGCGGTCTGGTTCGCTCTACCGCTCCCCCGCGACTGGCCCGGACTGCACTACCGCGTCCACCCCGGAACCGCCGCACACCACCTGCTCCTCAACCTCACCCGACGCGGCTTCCAGGGAACACGCAGCACCACCGACGACGGCCTCTCCGTCCTCGTCCTCCCCACCCTCAACGTCTGGGTCCACCGCCGCACCTTCTGCTGGTGGTCCACCCCCCACCGCTACCTCCGCCGCCCCCTCATCGACCTCCAAGAAACCACCGAACTCCTCGTCCACCATCTCGACACCGCCCTCACCCCCGCCCCGCGATGAGCCTGGGTGCCGCCTCAGAGCGAACCACCCTCGCCCTTCATAGGGCCGACATGAAGTCGATCATGCTTGCCGAGCAGCTCCGCGCCCTTCGCGCCTACGGACGGCAGCGCACCGCCGAACTCGGGATCAAACCCGCCGACGTACCCGACCGCATCCGGGAGTTCCTCAAGGGCAAGAACGGCGCCTGACCATGCCGGTCCCGCCGACCTCCGGCAACGCGGTCTCGGAGCACCCGTCATCGGTCAAGCCGGACACCGAGCGGAAGGCATCGTGCCGAGTGTCCAAACGCCGCATTCACCCGAGCGGCGGAGCGTGCGTTGATCTGCGGCGTGTTGTTGTTATGAGCGCGTTGAAAACAACAACACGCCGCAGATCAACAACGTGGCGACCCGGCCGACGTTCGTGGACACCGCACTGCCGACCACTTACCTCGATGGTCGCCGCCGCCTGGGAGAGGCTGGATCGCGACCGTCCTCGGCAGCTCTCGCAATGCCGTGCGGGTCCGTCTGCACCGGGCGTGACCACCCCGGCCCCGGCGGCAACGGCCGGGGCCGCACCGTCCCCTGAACCTGCGATAGTCGCCGGGTGATGAGCAGGGCACGGCATCGGACGATTGTGGACGTGCACGCGCTGCTGCTCGACGAAGGGGGCCGGGTGCTGCTGATGGAGCGGGCCAACACCGGCTACGCCGACGGCCAGGCCGGTGTGCCGTCCGGCCATCTCGAAACGGGCGAGTCCGTGCTGGAGGCCGTTCTGCGGGAGACCCACGAAGAGGTCGGCGTGCGGTTGGCCGGGGACGATGCGCATTTCGTCCACGTGAGCCACCGCTGCAAGCCCGGCGAGGACGACCGGGTCGGCTTCTTCTTCGCCGCGACCAACTGGACCGGCGAACCCGTCAACGCCGAGCCGCACAAGTGCGCGCGCATCTGGTGGCACGACCCGGGCGACCTGCCGTCCAACACGGTCGACTACATCGCGGACGTGATCGCCCGGCTACGCGGCGGCGGCGCGTTCTCGACGTACGGGTGGCGGTGACGGCTCAGGAGTCCTGGCGGAGGGCGAGGGCGTCGAGGGCCGCGTACGTACCGGTGATCGTCGCCAGCGCGGCCATCGACTTGCGGGGGACGTCGCCGCGGGCCAGGTGGACGAGGCCGGCCGCGGTGTCGCAGGCGTCCACCAGCAGGCAGAGCCTCCGCCAGCGGCGCCGGGCGGCCGGGTCGCTCATCAAGTAGCCGAGGCCGAGCGCGACGGCTCGGCTGCCGAAGATGCGGATCAGGTATCTGAGCTCGGGGGCGTCCCGGTCGTCCATGCCCGCGAGCTTCACGTTGAGGCCGGGCGCGGCCAGTGCCAGCGTCCCCCAGGCGACGCGGCCGGCCGCCAGCGTTTCCAGTGCGCGTTCCATACCGCCGACCCTGCCAAAGGCGGCGGCGCGAGGGCGATTACCTGAGGGGTAATCAGCGGAGGGATGCACGGGCGGTCATCAGGGCGAAGCCGAGGAGGTTTTGGCCGCGCCAGGAGGAGACCTGTTCGGCTCGGGGGTCGTCGGCGGTCAGGCCGATGCCCCAGATGCGGTCCAGGGGGCTTGCCTCGACGAGGATGCGGTCGCCGGTGTCCAGGAGGTAGTCGCGGAGGTCTTTGTTTTGGCCGAACTTCGCTTCGCTCGCCCTTGTGACTATCGCCACACGGTTGTCGCGCCACGTTCGCTCGTCGAAGTTCCGGACGCGGCGGCCGAGGTCTTTCGCGCGGCGGGGATGGGGGGCGGCGATGATGGCGGCCGCCGTTTCCTCGTCGCCGAAGAGGCGGGCTTTCCCGGCCATCATGTAGTGCTCGGCGGTCGCGTACGTGGTGCCGTCGACGGCGAAGGGGGACGGCCACCACTGGCTGAGGTAGCCACGACCAGGGGTCTGGTGGCCCCAGAAGAACAGGAACTTCAGGCGGGCGCCCTCGTTCTGGAGGCGGGTCAGTTCGGCTGCGTCCATGGGAGAGAAGGGTGCCGGACGGGCGGGGGCGGTGCCACCGGGTTTCCCGGACGGGAATAGATGATCCATTAGATGTGTTACCAGTGGCGTCGCGTCCCACGGGGGAGGGGCGCGGTCTAGACCATTTTGCGAAAGCGGGCCGGTGGCCGCGAACATCGTGCGATGACCCCGGCTCGAACTGGGAGGACAGCAGTACAAATGGACAACGCCCTGGCGAACCCCCGTCGCACCAAGATCGACTCCTGGCCGGAGCGGCCCGCGGACGCGGAATCCGAGCGTCCCGCGGAGGCGGAGGCCGAAGTCGATCTCGCCGCAGGCTGACGGCGCATAGATCGAGACCCGTCCGGATGATCCGGGCGGGTTCTTCGCGTTCGGGGGGCGGCGCGCCCGGCGGCGTCCCGGACGGTGGGACGGCGGGCGCGCCGCAGGTCGGCGGGGCCCCGGTCAGCGGGGCGGGGCCGTGCTCGCGCGCACGACGATCTCGCCCGCGACGCGCTCGATGCGGCTGCGGCGGGCGGCGGGCTCGCGCATGGCGAGGCCCATGACGCGCTCCCCCATCGCGTCCAGCGGCAGCGCGACGGTGGTGAGCGGCGGGGTCAGGTCGCGGACGATCGGGATGTCGTCGAAGCCCGCGAGCGAGATCTCGTCCGGCACGGCGACGCCCTGGTCGCGGAACGCGGCGAGGGCGCCGATCGCCATGACGTCGGTGACCGCGAACACGCAGGTGGGCCGGTTCCCCCGGGCCAGCAGTTCGGTCGCCGCCGCGTAGCCGCCGTCGCGGGTGAAGGCCGCCTCCACGATGTGCTCGGACGGGACGCGCACGCCCGCGTCGGCGAGCGCGTCGGTGAAGCCGCCGAGCCGGTCGGACACGGTGGTCAGCGCGTGCGGGCCGGTCAGCACGGCGAAGTCGCGGTGGCCGAGGTCGAGCAGCGCGCGGGCGAGCGCGGCGGCGCCCTCCCGGTTCTGCGGCAGGACCGCGTCCACCTTGAGGCTGCGGTGCCGGCTGAGGACGGCGACGCGGCCGCCGGTGCGCTGGTAGGGGTCGAGTTCGGCGGCCATCGCGCGCTCCCAGTCGCGGTCCTCGAAACCGGATCCGATCAGCAGGATCGCGCGGGCCCGCTGGGCGCGCAGCATCGCCACGTACTCGATCTCGCGGGCCGGGTCGCGGAACGTGCTGGCGAGCATGACGAGCATCCCGTGCTCGGCGGCGGTGCGCATGACGCCGCGGGCGACGGCGGCGAAGTAGGGGTCGCTGACGTCGTGGCAGACCACGCCGACCGACTTGCTGGACGAGCTGGCGAGCGCCTGCGCGTGCGCGTTCGGCGTGTAGCTGAGCCGTCCCGCCGACGCGAGCACGCGTTCCCGCAGGTCGGCGCGGACTTGCGAGGTCCCGTTCAGGACGCGGGACGCGGTGGCGAGCGAGACGCCGGCGTCGCGGGCGACGTCCTGCAGCGTCACGTACGCCCGGTCCGCGCGCTGCTCCTCGGCCGCTTCGGTCATCGCGCTCCCTCGGTGGACGCGGGCCAGCGCGGCGGGTTCCCGGCGAACTCCCTCTTGACCGCGGTGCGCGTCCCTTCCTACGGTACATCAGAAAGCGCTTTCTGAACGCGCTTTCACTGGCACCCGTCCCGGAGGACCCCATGGTGAGTCAGGGCACGACGACCGCGCCGTCCCCAGCGGACGCGCCCGGCGTCGTCGAACGCGACCGGCCCGGCGCGGGCGAGCGGATACGCGACGGCCTGGAGCGGTCGTGGCGGCCGGTCGCGCTGCTGCTGGCCTGCTTCGCCGCCTGGTGGGCGGTAAGCGCTTTCAAGCTGGTCGAGGAGTACCTCGTCCCCTCGCCCGGCGCGACGCTCCGGCTGCTGGTCGACAAATGGGGCTACATCTGGCACCACACCTGGGTCACCACGTACGAGACGCTGATCGGCTTCGCGCTCGCGGTGCTCATCGGCGTCCTCGCCGCGGTGCTCATGGTCTACTCGGCGACGGCCGAGCGCACCCTCTACCCGGTCCTGCTGTTCGCGCAGGTCATCCCGAAGATCGCGATCGCCCCGCTGTTCGTGGTGTGGCTCGGCTTCGGCATCGGCCCCAAGATCGTCGTCGCGGTCCTGATCGCGTTCTTCCCGGTGGTGATCTCGATGGTCGCCGGGCTGAAGGCGGTGGACCCGGAGATGCTGGAGCTGTCGGCCACGATGGGCGCGAGCCCGCTGGCCGCGTTCGCCAAGATCCGGCTGCCCGCCTCGCTCCCGCACCTGTTCTCCGGCCTGAAGGTCGCGGTCACCCTCGCCGTCACCGGCGCCGTCGTCGGCGAGTTCGTCGGCGCGAACGAGGGCCTCGGCTACGTGATCCTGCAGGCCAACGGCAACCTCGACACCCCGATGCTGTTCGCCGGCCTGCTGGTCATGTCGGCCATCGGCGTCGTGCTGTTCGTCGTCGTCGAGGTCGCGGAGAAGCTCCTGCTGCCGTGGCACGCCAGCCGCCGCGGCGAAGCCGTCACCACCACCTACTGACTCCCCCCGCCGCCACCCATCCCTACGGAGGGCCGTCCGACATGAAACTCCGCACCCTCGCCATCGCCGTCCTCGCACCGGTCGTGGCGTTCGCCGGCGCCGCCTGCGGCGGGGACTCCGACGAGACCACGAGCGCCTCGGGCAAGAAGCTGACCAAGGTCACGCTGACCCTGAACTGGTACCCCTACGGCGAGCACGCGCCGTTCTACTACGGCAAGAAGAAGGGCATCTACGAGAAGCACGGCATCGACCTGGAGATCAAGGCCGGGCAGGGGTCGCAGAAGACCGTGCAGGCCACCGCCGCCGGGCAGACCGACTTCGGCTGGGCCGACACGCCCGCGCTGCTCGCCGCGGTCGACAAGGGGATGCCGGTCAAGAGCGTCGGCGTGTTCCTGCAGACCACGCCCGCGTCGGTGCAGTCGTTCACCTCGTCCGGGATCACCAAGCCCGCCGATCTGAAGGGCAAGAAGATCGCCGGGACGGCTGGGGACGCGCTCGCCCGCACCTTCCCGGTGTTCCTGCAGAAGAACGGGATCGACCCGAGCGAGGTGCCCGTCCAGAACACCGACCCGGCCGGGAAGATGGCCGCGGTGCTGTCCGGCAAGACGGCCGGCCTGATGGGCTTCGCCAACGACCAGGGCCCGACGATGGCCGACAAGTCCGGCAAGGGCGTGTCGTACCTGCGGTACGCCGAGTTCGGGCTGAACTTCTACTCCAACGGCCTCATCGTCGGCGAGCGGAAGCTGAAGAGCGACGCCGACCTCGTCAAGAAGATGGTCGCCGCCACCAGCGAGTCGTGGACGGCGGCGGAGGGCGACCAGGCGGGCGCCGTCGCGAGCATGGCCGGCGCGTCCGAGCAGCTCCCGCCGGAGAAGGTCGTCACCGAGCAGTTCAAGACGACGCTGACGCTGCTGCACACGCCCGCGACGCAGGGCAAGGCCCCCGGCGTGAACGCCGAGGCGGACTGGAAGACGACCATCTCGACCTTCCAGCAGGCCGGGGTCATCGAGAAGGCGCAGCCGCCGTCGGCCTACTGGCAGGCGTCGGCCGCTCCGCAGGCATGACGGGACGAGCGATGAAGACCATGAGCGAATCAGCCGCCGAAACGAAGACCAGCCGGGAGACCGCCGTCAGCCTCGACGGGGTCGCGGTCAGGTTCCGCACCCGCAAGCGCGACGTCACGGCGCTGCGCGAGGTGTCGCTGGACGTCGCGATGGGCGAGTTCGTCGCGATCGTCGGCCCGTCCGGTTGCGGCAAGTCCACGCTGCTGAAGCTGGTCGCGGGGCTGTTGAAGCCGTCGTCCGGGAACGTGCTGCTGCGCGGCGACAGGGTCGCCGGGCCGCGCCACGACATCGGCTACGTGTTCCAGCGCGCCGCGCTGCTGGAGTGGCGCAGCGCCCGCAGGAACATCCTGCTCCAGGCGGAGATGCGCAAGATGCCGGCCGGCCAGGCCCGCAAGCGGACCGCGGAGCTGATCGAGATGACCGGCCTGACCGGGTTCGAGGACGCGCTGCCGCACGAGTTGTCCGGCGGCATGCAGCAGCGGGTCGCGCTGTGCCGGGCGCTGCTGCACGAGCCGCCCGTCCTGCTGATGGACGAGCCGTTCGGCGCCCTCGACGCGCTCACCCGCGAGCAGCTCAACGTCGAGATGAACCGGATCTGGCGGGAGACGGGCACGACGATCCTGCTCGTCACGCACTCGATCGCCGAGGCCGCCTACCTGGCCGACCGGGTCGTGGTGATGACCGAGCGGCCCGGCACGATCGACGAGGTCATCGACGTCGGCCTGCCGGCCGAGCGGGACTACTCCGCGACCATGGCCCGCCCCGAGTTCGCCCGCGTCACGAGCCGCGTCCGAGGTCTGCTCGGCGCGGGTGCCGCGGCCGATTGACACACATACACCACAGGTTTGGGAAGGAACGGGATGGAACGCAGGTCCATCGGGATCGTCATGAACGGCGTCACCGGCCGGATGGGGTACCGCCAGCACCTCCTCCGCTCGATCCTCGCGATCCGCGAGCAGGGCGGGGTGCGCGCGGGCGACGGCACCGTGCTGTGGCCGGAGCCGGTGCTCGTCGGGCGCAGCGAGGCCAAGCTGCGCGACCTCGCGGAACGGCACGGGCTGACCGCGTGGACGACGGACCTGGCCGAGGCGCTGGCGCGTCCCGGCATCGAGGTCTACTTCGACGCGCAGGTCACCGGCGCGCGGGTCGACGCGATCCGGGCGGCCGTCGCGGCGGGCAAGCACGTCTACACCGAGAAGCCGCTCGCCGAGGACCTGGCGGGCGCGCTCGCGCTGGCCCGGCTCGCCGACGAGGCGGGCGTGAAGCACGGCGTCGTCCAGGACAAGCTGTTCCTGCCGGGCCTGCTCAAGCTGAAGCGCCTGGTGGACGGCGGTTTCTTCGGCCGGATCCTGTCGGTGCGCGGCGAGTTCGGCTACTGGGTGTTCGAGGGCGACTGGCAGGAGGCGCAGCGGCCGAGCTGGAACTACCGGGCGCAGGACGGCGGCGGGATCATCCTCGACATGTTCTGCCACTGGCGGTACGTGCTGGACGGGGTGATCGCGCCGGTCCGGTCCGTGCAGGCGCTCGGGGCGACGCACATCCCCGAGCGGGTGGACGAGGACGGCAAGCCCTACGAGGCCACCGCCGACGACGCCGCCTACGGCATCTTCGAGCTCGACGGCGGGATCATCGCGCAGGTCAACTCGTCCTGGACGACCCGGGTGTTCCGCGACGAGCTGGTGGAGTTCCAGGTGGACGGGACGGAGGGCTCGGCGGTCGCCGGGCTGCGGCGCTGCCGCGTCCAGCACCGGTCGATGACGCCGAAGCCGGTGTGGAACCCCGACCTGCCCGCCACCGAGGACTTCCGCTCGCAATGGCAAGAGATCCCGGACAACACCGAGTTCGACAACGGCTTCAAGGCGCAGTGGGAGATGTTCCTGCGCCACGTCGCCGACGACGGCCCGTTCGCATGGGACTTCTACGCCGGCGCGCGGGGCGTGCAACTCGCCGAGCTGGGCCTGCGCTCTTGGCGGGAAGGCCGCCGGCTGGAGGTCCCGGAGCTGTGAAGATCGATCTGCCGGGGTCGCTCACGCCCTACACGATGGGCGAGCCCCGCACCTACGAGCCGCCTCCCGGGCCGAGCACGGCGCGGATCGCGTACGCGGCCGCGCACGTGGTGCCCGACTTGTCGGGCGACTCGCTCGACTGGGACACGACGCTCGCGTTCCGGCGGCACCTGTGGTCGTACGGGCTCGGCGTCGCAGAGGCCATGGACACCGCGCAGCGCGGCATGGGCCTGGACTGGACGGCGACCCGCGAGCTCATCGTGCGGAGCGGTCGGGAAGCGCTTTCAGTCGGCGGCCGCATCGTCTGCGGCGCGAGCACCGACCAGCTCCCGCCCGGCCCCGCGACGCTGGACGAGATCGTCGCGGCCTACACCGAGCAGCTCGCGGTCATCGAGTCGGTCGAGGCGGTGCCGGTCCTGATGGCGAGCCGCCACCTGGCCTCCGCCGCGCGCGGGCCGGAGGACTACGCCGACGTCTACGGGCGGCTGCTGGCGCAGGTCGGGCGGCCGGTCGTCCTGCACTGGCTGGGGCCGATGTTCGATCCGGCGCTGGACGGCTACTGGGGCTCCCCCGACCTCGACGTGGCGGCCGGTGCGCTGCTGGCCCTGATCGACGACCACGCGTCCCGGATCGACGGAGTGAAGATCTCGCTGCTGGACGCCGACCGGGAGATCGCGTTCAGGCGGCGGCTGCCGTCCGGCGTGCGCCTCTATACCGGGGACGATTTCAACTATCCGGAGCTGATCAGGGGCGACGCCGAGGGGCACAGCGACGCGCTGCTCGGCATCTTCGACCCGATCGCGCCCGCCGCCGCGGCGGCCCTGCAAGCGCTCGACGGCGGCGACCTCGCGTCCTACGAGGAGATATTCGCCCCGACTGTGCCGCTGTCGCGCCATCTGTTCGAGGCCCCCACCTACTACTACAAGACGGGTGTGGTGTTCCTGGCCTGGCTGGCCGATCACCAGCGGCACTTCCGCATGGTCGGCGGGCTGGAGTCCGCCCGTTCGGTGCCGCACATGGTGCGCCTCTTCCAGCTCGCCGACGCGGCCGGGCTCTTCCCCGACCCCGGTCTCGCGGCGCACCGGATGCGCGCCTGGCTGACCGTCCAAGGAGCCGCGTCATGAGGTTCAGCCTCAACCAGTGGACGACCCGGCACTGGCCGCTGCCCGACCTGGCGGAGGGCTGCGCCGCGGCCGGCGTCACGGGTGTCGGCCTGTGGCGGGAGCCCGTCGCCGAGTACGGCCTGGCCCGCACCGGCAAGCTCATGCGCGACCACGGGCTGGCGGTCACCTCCCTGTGCCGGGGCGGCTTCTTCCAGGAGCCGGACGCGCTGGAGACCAACCGGCGCGCCATCGAGGAGGCCGCCGAGCTGGGCACGAGCGTCCTGTGCCTGGTCAGCGGCGGGCTGCCGGACGGCTCCCGCGACCTGGACGGCGCACGCGCACGCGTCGCCGACGTCCTCGCCGAACTCGCGCCCTACGCGGGCGAGCACGGCGTCCAGCTCGCGATCGAGCCGCTGCACCCGATGTACTGCTCCGACCGGTGCGTGGTCTCCACCCTCGCGCAGGCGCTCGACCTGGCCGCGCCGTTCCCGTCCGCCCAGGTCGGCGTCATGATCGACACCTACCACCTGTGGTGGGACCCGGACGCGTGGGACGGCATCGCCCGCGCGGGCGCGCTGGGCCGGCTCGCGCTGTTCCAGGTCGCCGACTGGGTGACTCCGCTGCCCGAGGGCGTCCTCACCGGGCGCGGCATGCTCGGCGACGGGTGCGTCGAGCTGCGCCGCTTCCGCGAGGCCGTCGACGCGACCGGCTACACCGGGCCGATCGAGGTGGAGATCTTCAACGACGCGCTGTGGGCCATGCCGGGCCCGGAGGCCCTCGCGCTGACCCTGTCCCGCTACAACGAACACGTCGTATGACGCACTCGCCGAGGCCCGGCGCGCCGCCCTCATGAAACCCACGATGAGAGCGGCGCGCCGCGGCTCGACGCGCCCGCCCCCGGCGTCCGGCCGGAGCTGGCGCTCGGCGTCGGGGGCATGGCTCGGGATCGGCACGGCGCCGGGCGCGCTCGTCCTCGGGGCGCAGGTCGGCGGGCGGCACGGCGGCGCGCTGCCCGTCCTGGTCCTGGTGGTCGGCGGCACCGTCATGGCGGCCCTGCTGGTCGCGCAGGGACGCCTCGGCCTGCGCGCACCGGCCGGCGAGAACGCGGGCATGGCCGAGCTGGCGCCGCGCTACCTGCCGCCGGTCGCCGAGCGCGCCTTCACCGCGCTGCTCGCGATCGCGATGGTGGGCTGGTTCGGCTTCAACCTCGGCCTGGGCGGCGCGGCCGCCGCGGCCCTCGGCGGCGTCCCGGACGCGGTCGGGGTCGCGGCGCTGACCGTCCCGCTGGTCGCGGTCCTGATCGGCGGCGGCGGGCGGTGGAACGCGGTCGCGGTCGTGACCACGCTCACCGCGATCGCGCTGATCGGCATCGTCGCGGTGAAGCTCGCGCCGCCCGCATCTCCGGTGGCGCTCGCGCAAGACGGGCCGCCGGGCCTCCTCGCCGCCGACCTCGCCGGATACATCGGGTACGTGTCGGTGTTCGCCGTGCGGGCGCCCGACTTCACGGTCGGGCTGCGCGGGCGCGGCGACCTCGCCGCGTGCGTCGCGCTCCTCGCCGTCCCGGCGCTCGCGGCCTCGGTCGTGGGCGCCGGGGTTGCGGCGGCGAGCGGCTCCACCGACGTGGTCGCGGTCCTCGCCGGGCCGGACGGACTCCCGGCCGCGAACCTGTTCGTCGCCGCCTCGGTCATCGCCCCGACCTTCGCCGCCGTGCATTCCGGCGCCTTGGCCGTCCGCCGCTTCCTCCCCGCCCGCGTCCGGAACGGCAGCTCCCCTGGCGCGCCCCGCACGGAGCCCGCGGTGGACTCGGTGAGTGCGCCGGCGGGCTCGGCCGGGCTGCTCGGTGCCGTGGCGGCGCGGGTGGACGGGCGGCAGGTGGTGGGGGTGCTGGCGATCGCCGTGCCGGGGGCGGTGCTCGCCGCGCTGCGCGTCGACCGGATGCTGCTCGACTGGCTGACGGTGCTGGCTGCGGCGCTGCCTGCGCTCGTGCCGCCGATGGCGGCGGAGGCGGCACGGCGGCGGCGCGGACGGGCCGCGCGTCCCGTGGCGACTTGGATCTGGGCGCCCGGGGCCGCGGTGGCGGTGGCGCTGACCGTGGCCGGGTACGCGGCGGCGGCCCCGGCCGGCCTGCTCGTCTCGGCGGCCGGGACGCTCGCGCACGCGTGGCGGCGCCGGGAGCGGGCGTGACCCGATGTGGACATGTGCCAAGACCGAAATTCGTCCTTGACGCCGGGCGGGACCGGCCGTACGTTCAAGAAAGCGCTTCCAGAAAGCGCTTTCCAGCCACCCCCACCACACACCCTGGACGGCCGGAATGCGACGAAAGCTCCACTGGTGTCTCCTCGCGCTCGCGGCGCTGCTGCTGCCGCTGCTCGCCGTACCGCCGGCGGCGCAGGCGCGGGACGACGCGCCGATCCTCGACCCGATCCCCGACGACCCCGCCCCGTCCGGCCTCGGCCTCGTCCTGCAGGAGGTCGCGCAGCTCCCGCAGTCGAAGCCGACCGGAACCCCCACCGACCCCCGGCTGCTGCGGTGGAACCGCATCAACTACGTCGGCGAGGTCCCCGACCACTCGGGCCGCCTGTACGTGCCGGACCTGAACGGCAAGCTCTACCTGCTCGACAAGAAGACCCGCACCCCGCACGTCTACCTGGACGTCGCCGAGACGTTCGCGCCCGACTTCTTCTCCCAGGCCGGGCTCGGCCAGGGCTTCGGGTTCGTGGCGTTCCACCCCGACTTCCGCAAGAACGGCAAGTTCTACACCGCGCACGTCGAGGCCGGCGACGCGCTGAAGACCAAGACGCCCGACCTCACGCCGCAGCCGAAGACCGGCTACCACGGCGTCATCGACGAGTGGACGGCGTCCGACCCGAAGGCCGGCACCTTCTCCGGGACGCACCGCGAGATCCTGCGCATCGGATTCTCCGGGCGCATCCACAACCTCCAGCAGATCGACTTCAACCCCAACGCCCGTCCGGGCGACGCCGACTACGGCATGCTCTACCTGACGGTCGGCGACGGCGGCAACGGCAACGTCGGCGACAACGGCGGCGACCCGCAGAACCTCGCCGTCCCGCAGGGCAAGATCCTGCGGATCGACCCGTCCGGGAACGACAGCGCGAACGGCAAGTACGGCGTCCCGGCCGACAACCCGTTCGCCGGGCAGGCCGGCAAGCTCGGCGAGATCTACGCCTACGGCATGCGCGACCCGCACCGGTTCAGCTGGGACACCGGCGGCACGCACCGGATGTTCCTCGCGCACATCGGCGAGCACGAGATCGAGTCGATCCACGAGCTGTACCCGGGCGCCAACATCGGGTGGAGCGAGCGGGAGGGCGCGTTCACCTTCCGCAAGGACGACCGCTGCCACCTGTACCCGCTGCCGGCGGACGACGACAAATACGACTACGAGTACCCGCTCGCGGCCTACGACCACGACCCGCCGCCGGACTGGGACTGCCGCAGCGACGTCGGCCACGCCATCTCCGGCGGCTACGTCTACCGGGGCGCGAAGCTGCCCGCGCTGCGCGGCAAGTACCTGTTCACCGACATCGTGGACGGCCGGCTCATGTACACCGAAGAGTCGGAGATGAAGCACGACGCGTCCGGCACGAACCGCGCGCAGATCTACGAGCTGGCGGCGTACGACACGTCCGGCAAGCCCGTCACGATGCGGGAGCTGGCCGGTGACGAGCGCGTCGACCTGCGCTACGGCATGGACGCCAAGGGCGAGCCGTACCTGCTCGCCAAGGCCAACGGGAAAATCTGGAAGGTCGTCGGGACGAAGCGCGTCGCGTCCTGCAAGGCGGGACCGGTCCAGGTCAAGCACGCGGCGGACGCCGGGAGCTGGGCGCCCGTCACGCCGTCGAAGTGGACGTTCACCGGTGGCGAGGTCGTCCTCGCCGAGGCCGGCGAGCAGCGGCCGGGCCCGCGCCGCCCGTTCGAGTACGCGGTGCTCACCAGGGGTCCGGTGCTCGGCTCGACCCGGATCGAGGCGCAGGTGCGGCTCGACACGCCGGTGTCGGTCAGCAACCGGGACGTCATCGTCGTCTTCGGCTACCAGGACGACACGCACTTCTACTACGCGCACCTGTCCAGCGACAACACCATCTACCCGCACAACGGGATCTTCCTGGTGAACGGCGCCGACCGGCAGCGCATCGACCAGCAGTGGAACGCCAACCGGTCGCACGGCGCGCCGCCGTCCATCACGGACGAGGCGTGGCACGGCGTCCGGGTGGACCGCTGCGCGGAGACCGGCGAGACCGCCGTCTACGTGGACGGCTCGTCCCGCCCCGTGTTCACGGCGCTCGACACGACGCTCGGCTCCGGCCGGGTGGGCTTCGGCTCGTTCGACAACACCGGCCGGCTCCGCGGCCTGACCGTCCGCGGAACCCCTGCGAAGTAACGGCCTCCTCCGGGCGGGCGACGGGCCCCGGCGCCCGCCCGGAGGGCTCCAAGGAGTCCACAATGCTGATTCGCCGCGGCCCCGCAGCCCTCGTCACCGTGCTGCTCGGCGCCTCCCTCACCGTCGCCGCCGCTCCCGCCCAGGCATCGACCGGCGGCGTCTTTCCGCCGCTGAAGAAGAACCTCATCTCCTACTACGACTTCGAGCATCCCGTGCCGGGCGACCCGTCCCGCGAGGCCGACCGCGGCCGGTCCGGGACGACGATCGACCTGGTCAACGGCGGCGCCGCCATGCGGGTCAGGGACGGCGCGCGGCGGCACGCCATCCAGCTCAAGCAGGTGGACCCGTCCGCGAACGGGAACGACGATTGGAAGGCGGGGATCTACTCGGCGACCGGCGTCCCGTCCCTGCGCGCGTTCAACGCCGCCAAGGGCGCGACGCTCATGGGCTGGTTCAAGATGACCGGCACGAACCCGAGCCCCAACACCGTCACCGCGAACCCGGATGACACCTACAACGCGATCGGGCTGTCCGGCCTGCTCACCGGCGACTCCGACGGGCACGGCGTGCGCGCCCTGCTGGAGATCATCGACGTCTCCGGCACCCTGCGCGTCGTCGCGCTCGGCCGCCGCGTGGACGGGTCGAAGTCGCAGACGTTCGCGGCGAGCGAGGACTGGCAGAGCGTCCTCCCCCAGAACACCTGGGTGCACCTCGCCGCGACCTTCGACTACGACACCGGCCGGATGGCCCTCTACAAGGACGGCGCGCCGATGCCCGGCTTCTACACCGTCGCCGGCGACCCGTGGGGCGTCGAGGGCGACCCCGAGCCCGACGTCACGTCCGCCACCGACCCCCGCGGCATCAAGATCGGCGGCAGCTTCCCGCAGGACAACCTGGAACGGAACCCCTGCAACTGCCGCATGGACGGCCTGATGTTCCTCGACCGCGCCCTCACCCCCAAGGAGGCCGCCATCCAGTACAAATTCGCCGCAAGGCACTGACCCTGCCACCGCCGCTGGCGCCCGCCCCCGCGTGCGCCGGTGGCGGTGTCAGACCGGTGGCGGTGTCAGACCCACCTGCCAGGCTCCGACCCCATGGACCAGGACGCATTCTGGGAGCTGATCGACCGCTCCCGCGAGCACTCCCCCTCCCCCGAGGCCCGCGTCGCCTGGCTGCAGGACGCCCTCGCACGCCGCCCCCTCGCGGACGTCGCCGGCTTTCAGATCTGCCAGGACCGGACCCGCCTCCGCTCCGACACCTACGCTCTCTGGGGCGCCGCCTACCAGATCATGGACGGCCTCTGCTCGATGGACGGCTTCTGGTATTTCCAGCCCTGGCTCATCGGCTTGGGCCGCGACGTGTTCGAACGCGTCACCGAGAATCCGGACGTTCTGGCGGACGTCCCCGAAGTGCGTCGCCTGGCCGGGCACCCCATGTCCGACTGGCCCGACGACCACTTCCCGGAATGGGAGTCGTTCAACTACATCGCGCCCCAGGTCTACGAGCAGCTGACCGGCACCGAGGACGGTCTGGACGACGCCCTGCGCGCCCAAGGCCACAAGACCCCCTACGACACCGCCCCGGTCGACTCGGGCTGGGACTTCGAGAACCCGGCCGAACTCGCACGCCGCCTCCCCCGCCTCTCCGCCCTCTTCCCCCTGACCGAACGCGCATGACGCGACGTCAGCGCACGACCTCCGCCTCATCGCCGGTTCGCTCGGCGTCTTGGGTGGCGGCCCATGTGCCGAGCAAACGGATCGCCTCCTCGGACGGTGATCCGGGCTCCGGCGCGTAGGCGTAGATCCAGCGTTCGCCGTCGTGCAGCTGGAGCGCCTCGACCTGCATGGTCAGTTCGCCGACGACGGGATGGTGGAACCGCTTGGGCCCCCGGCACGGCACCTCCACGTCGTGCTCGGCCCACCAGGTCCGGAACTCGGGGCTGGCGACGGACAACTCGCCGATCAGCGCATGCAGCCGCTTGTCGTTCGGGTAGCGGCCCGCGGCCTCCCGCAGGACTCCGACACTCACGCGCGCGTTCATCTCCCAGTCGAGGTGCAGTTCGCGCGTCGACGGCTCCAGGAACAGCCAGCGCGGATGGCTAGCCGCCCCGGACGGCATCGGTTCGAGCCCCACCAGGAGTGCCCGGCCCATGCGGTTCATCGCGTGGACGTCGCCGCGCGAGTCGATGACGATCGCGGGGATCGTGAAGCTGTCGAGCATCATCCGCATGCCCGCGTCGAGGGGCGCGAGCCGCAGTTCGCCGGGTTCGGCCGGCGCGGCGGCCGACCGGACGAGGTTGCGCAGGTACAGCCGCTCGACCTCGGCCAGCCGCAGCGCGCGGGCGATCGCGTCGAGCACCTGGTCGGACGGCTGCAGGGGCCGGCCCTGCTCCATGCGGGCGTAGTAGTCGAGGCTCACGGCGGCCAGCATCGCGACCTCTTCGCGCCGCAGGCCCGGGACGCGGCGCCGGCCGCCGGCCGGGATGCCGACGTCCTCGGGCCGGACGCGCGCCCGCCGGGTGCGCAGGAACTCTCGCAGCTCAGCGTTCTTGGCCATGCCTCCACGGTAGGCGCCGGTCACCCGGCTTGGGTGGGTCTGTGCGTCCGAGGTCGCCGCCGCCACTGGTGGGGCCGCGACGCCCGCCGCAGGGTGAACGCATGACCACCATCACTCAGACCTCACCGCTCGGCGACCGGACCGTCCGGCGCATCGGCTTCGGCGCGATGCAGCTCGCCGGCCCCGGGGTGTTCGGCCCGCCCGCGGACCGGGACGCGGCCCGTGCCGTGCTGCGCCGCGCCGTCGACCTCGGCGTCGACCACATCGACACCGCCCAGGTCTACGGCCCCGACGTCGTCAACGAGCTGATCGCCGAGGCGCTGCACCCGTACCCGGACGGCCTCGTCCTCGCCACGAAGGTCGGCGGTGCCCGCGACGAGCGGGGCGGATGGGTCCGGGCGTCCCGTCCGGAACAGCTGCGGGCGACCGTCGAGCAGGACCTGCGCACCCTGCGGCGCGAGCGGATCGACCTCGTGAACATGCGGTTCGAGGTCGGCGGCCCCGCCCCGGACGCCGTCCCGCTCGCCGACCAGCTCGGTGCCCTGACCGAGCTGCGCGACGAGGGCAAGCTCGACCTCATCGGCCTCTCGACCGTCCCGGCCGAGGCCGTCGGGGCCGCGCTCGCGATCACCCCGATCGCCGAGGTGCAGAACGCCTACAGCATCGCGAACCGCGCGGACGACCCGGTCGTCGACCTCTGCCGCGCGAACGGCACCGCCTACGTCCCCTACTACCCGCTCGGCTCCGCGTTCACCGGCGGCCCGCAGGCACTCGCCGCCGACCCGGCGATCGCATCGGTGGCCGCCAAGCACGAGGCCTCGCCGTCGCAGATAGCCCTGGCCTGGCTGCTCGCCCACTACGACCGCATGCTCCTGATCCCCGGCACGAGCTCGATCGTCCACCTGGAAGAGAACCTGGCCGTAGACACCATCGAACTGGACGAAGAAGACCTGGCACACCTGGACCGCGTAACCCACGTGCCCGCCCCGAGCTTCTGACCCGCACCGCCGCCGGCGCCCGCCTCCCGCGTGCGCCGGCGGTCGCCTTTGCGGCAGCTCAGCGCATGACCTCCGCGCCATTCCACAATGGTCCCGCCGCCCGCCGGACGGCTTCCCGGATCGTTTCCACATCCTTCTCGTACGGGCTCAGGTCGCACACCTTCACAGCGGCGAGATCGGCCTTCCACTCGGGATGGTGCATGCGCTTGCGGAGTTGCATGGGGGCCTGCTTGGGCCAGGCCATCAGCCACATGTCCTTGGAGACGTCCAGCGGGCGGGCGATCCGCACCTCGTCCAACTGGTCCCAGCGGATCCTCGTCGTGTTGCCGCGCGCCCGCACCTCCACACCGCCATCGTCCACCCGGAGTTCCATCGGATTGAGCACGGACTGGAGAGTGCCGAGGCCGCCGACGAGGAGGACGGCGAAGACGCCGATCACGACGATGCCGAGTCCTTTGCCGTCCACACCGAACAACGGCACCACGATCATCACGGCCACCATCAGGACGGCCACGCCGAGCGCCCCGAACGCCGCCTGCCGGAAAGGCTTCTTGTCCGCGTGAAAAACGACAGGCTCCATAAGACTCCCCCGCCTCCATGATGCGGACAGCAGAACAACACCAGACTTTACCGACAAAGCCCCCACTCGCCGGGCGCGCCGAGAATGGAGTGCGCATCCCGGACCTGACCAGTCCGGCTAGCGGCGCCGCTCCAGGCGCGCGGCCCACCGGCGGAGGGTATCGACGTGGCCGGCGGTCAGGCCGCGCGCCGGGTGTGCGCGGATGAGGCGCACATAACGGCGGTGCGCGAGGGCCTGGCGCCTGATCGTCAGGGGGATCACGTCGTCCACCCAGGCGAAGGGGCGGCCGTCCGCGTGCCGCAGGATCGGCGCCCACTTGCGCATGTACGGGAGTTGCAGCAGCGGGACGCGCGGGTCGCCCGGCTGCGGGGCGTAGTCGAAGAACGCGACATGAGGCAGCGGCGGAAGGCCGAGGAGCGGGCCGATGTGCTCGTTGGCGTGCTCCTCCCAGGTCGTGGCCCAGACCAGGTCGTAGCGGGTCGCGAGATCCCGCAGCCAGGTGCCGTGCTCGGGGTTGATCCGGACGGTGAGCCGGCCGATGGCGTGTTCGGTGAAGCTCTCGTCCGGCGCCTCCGGGTTGAGAACGCCGTCTACGTCGAGGTAGAGAAGGGGCCTCCCCCTGCGGGTGCCTGGGCGGGGGGTGTCGCCTAGGTGCATAGGCGGGTGGTTTGGAGGGCGGTGTCGGTGGCGGCGACGAGGGTGCCGTCTGGGCATAGGGCCAGGTCGTTGACCGGGGCCGGGAACTCGATGCGGTGGGACGGGGTCAGGGTCGCGGTTGTCCAGGCCAGGACGGTGTCTGGGGCGTCGCGGAGGGTGGCGGCGACCAGGAGGGTGTCGTCCACCAAGGCCGCGGCCACCTGGTCGCAGGGGGACGGCGTTTCCAGCGTCGCCGCCCGCTCGCCGTCGAGGCCGCAGATGTGCAGGGCGGACGGGCCCGGCTGGACGAGGACGAGGCCGTCCGGGGACGGGGTCAGCACCGGGGGCACCACGGCGGGCAGGGTGGAGATCTCCTCGCCCCGTTCGACGTCCACGAGGCTGACGGCGGAGTCGCCGGGGAGGCCGATGAGGGGGCCGGTGGCCGGGGTGGCGTGCAGGATCCAGCGGTCGATGGCCGTCCGGTGGCCGAGCCAGAGGGCGAACTCGGTGAGGCGGTCGCCGGTGACGGCGTCCCACACGACGACCTCGGCGTCGCTGGCGGGGCCGAAGACGGCGACGACCGCGGCCCGGCCGTGGTGGACGGCGAGGCCGAGGAGGTCGGGACGCCCGTCGAACACCCGCTCGCCGCCCGTGGCGAGGTCGTGGACGTGGACGCGGTCACGGTGCGTCCAGGCGATGGCCGGCGAGCCGCCGGGGACGCCGAACGCCCAGTCGGCGCGGTCGGTGGGGAAGTCGGGGATCGGCGCGCCGAGTGCCGCGCCGGCGGTCAGGTCCCAGAGCTGACCGGTGTTCGCGCCGCGCGCCGCCTGGGAGGTGAACGCCAGCGGCGCGCCCTCGGCGGTGACGGCGACGCCGTCGAACGATCCCTGCGCCAGCGGTTCCGCCGGCACCCTTTGCGGCATGCGCAGGACAGTAGGCCACCCGGCATCGATCGTTCCACGGACTCGGGAAAACTCGGTGCCGGTGTGACGTTTCCGCTAGCGGCGGCGCTGTCATGGAGGGGCGGCGCGCAGGCGGGCGGCGATGTCCTCCGGGGACACGTCGTTGATCCAGGCGGCCATGCCCGACTCCGAACCGGCCAGGTACTTGAGCTTGTCGGCGGCGCGGCGGATGGAGAACAGCTCCAGGTGGAGGCGGAGCCCGTCGTTCCCCGTGGGGGCCTGGTGCCAGCCCGCCACATACGGGAGCGGGGTGCCGTAGAGGGCGTCGCAGCGGCGCAGGAGGTCGCGGTAGAGGACGGCGAGCTCGTCGCGTTCGGCGGCGTCCAGCGCGGTGAAGTCGGGGACGTGCCGGTGCGGCATCAGGTGCACCTCGACCGGCCAGCGGGCGGCGGCGGGGACGTAGGCCGTCCAGTGCTCGCCGGCGAGGACGACCCGGCTCCCCGCCCGTTCGGCCTTCAGGACGTCGTCGAACAGGCCCGGGTGCGCGGCGGCCATCGTGAGCATGCGGTCGGTGCGCGGCGTGATGAACGGGTACCCGTAGATCTGGCCGTGCGGGTGGTGAAGCGTGACGCCGATCTCCACGCCGCGGTTCTCGAACACGTAGACCTGGCGCACGGTGGGGATCGCGGCCAGTTCGGCGGTGCGGTCGGCCCACGCGTCGATGATCGTCCGGACGCGGGAGACGGGCAGCCGCGCCATCGACGCGGAGTGGTCGTCGGTGAAGCACACGACCTCGCAGCGTCCGGCGCCGCGGGCGCGGGCGACCCCGTCGATCTCCGGCGGGACGGGCGGCGTCCGGACGTCGAACGACGGGAACCGGTTCTCGAACGCGACGACGTCGTAGGACGGGTCCGGGATCTCCGAGGCGGGGCCGCCGGGGCACAGCGGGCACTGGTCGGCGGGCGGCAGGAACGTGCGGGTGTTGCGGTGCGCGGTGATCGTGACGTGCTCGCCGGTGAGCGGGTCGCGGCGCGTCTCGCAGAGCGGCTCGACCGGCGGCAGCGCGCGCGGGTCGGGCACGGGCACCCGGCCCGGCGCCTCGTCGTAGTAGACGATCTCGCGGCCGTCCGACAGGCGTGCGCGTGTCCGGTTCATCGGATACCTACAGCGTGGAAAGCCCGTCCTTCAAGGCGGGGAGGAAGCGTGGCACAGTACGGCACGGTGACCCTTCGGGTTTTGTCGGTGGCGGTCGGTACGTTGCGGGGCGTGTCCCGGTACCGGCTGTGCCCTACCCCTGCCCAAGAGGCGGGGCTGTTGGAACACTGCTCGCATGCCCGGTACGTGTGGAACCTGGCCGTTGAACAACATGCCTGGTGGACACTGCGGCGCGGTCCCGCGCCGCGGTATGCCGCGCAGGCCCGCCAGCTCACTGAGGCCCGCGCGGAGTTCGCTTGGCTGGCGGCCGGTTCGCAGACGGTGCAGCAGCAGGCGCTCAGGGATTTCGCGCAGGCATTGGCGAACTTCTTCGCCGGTACGCATCGGCGCCCCACCTGGCGCAAGGCCGGGGTGCATGAGGGGTTCCGGGTCGTCGGGGTCTGTGGCCGGGCCTGGGAGGTGCGGCGGTTGTCGCGCCGCACCGGTGAGGTGCGGGTGCCCAAGGTGGGGTGGGTGCGGTTCCGCTGGTCCCGCCCGGTCCCGTCCGGGGTGGACCGGGGTGTTGCGGTGTCCGCGGCGCTGTCCACCGGCCACACCTCCACTGTGCCGGGCCTGACGCCGGGTGAGGCCGAGCGCCTGAAGCGGTTGCGGCGAAGTCTGGCCCGCGCGCGCCGGGGGTCGAACCGCCGCGCCCGCGTCAAGGCCGCCATCGCCCGGCTCAAAGCGCGCCAGGCCGACCGCCGCAAGGACTGGGTGGAGAAGACCTCGACGGACCTGGCGGCACTGTCGCCGCCCCCGGCGTCAACGTCCGGCAGAAGGCCGGGCTCAACCGGGGCATCCTGGCCAACGGGTGGGGACAACTCGTGACCCGACTGGAGCACAAGGCACCCGGACGGGTCGTCAAGGTCGACCCGGCGTACACCTCCCAGACCTGCAACGCCTGCGGGCACCGCGCACCCGGCAACCGCGAGAGCCAAGCGGTGTTCCGATGCGTCGCCTGCGGGCACCGGGCCAACGCCGACGTCAACGCCGCACGCAACATCAAAGACACCGCCGTGGGAGGCACGGTGGCCGCACGGGGAGGCACGCCGCTGGGCGGGCCGGAGAACCGCGAACCCCAACCTGCTCCCCTCCCTGCGTAGGGGACGGTTGGAATCCCTCGCCTTCAGACGGGGGAGGACGTCAAGTCGCCGGAAGCCTACCGCGCGGCAAGATCAGCCCGTGGGGGCGCCAGCCGGGTGCTGCGCCTGATGGACCGCGAGGAGGTGCCGCACCAGCGTCGTCAGCACCTCCTTGCCGGAGTCCCGTTCGCGGACGTCGCAGAGCACGACCGGGATGCCGGCGCGGAGGTCGAGCGCCTCCTGGATCTCCTCCGGCGTGTAGTCGTAGCCGTCGTCGAAGCGGTTCACGCCGACGACGAACGGCAGCCCGCGGTTCTCGAAGTAGTCGACGGCGGGGAAGCAGTCGGCGAGCCTGCGGGTGTCGGCGAGGACGACGGCGCCGAGCGCGCCGTAGGACAGCTCGTCCCACATGAACCAGAAGCGGTCCTGGCCGGGCGTGCCGAACAGGTACAGGACGAGGCCGTCCCGGATCGTGATGCGGCCGAAGTCCATCGCGACCGTGGTGGTGCTCTTCTGCTCGACGCCCTCGGTGTCGTCGACGCCGAGGCTCCGGTCGGTGAGCAGCTCCTCGGTCTGCAGGGGGCGGATCTCGCTGACCGCGCCGACCAGCGTGGTCTTGCCGACCCCGAACCCGCCGGCGACGAGGATCTTCACCGCGACCGGGACCGCCGGGGCGGCGCCCTCGCCGGGGCCCGCGTTCTCAGAGGGCTTGGAGGCCATGGAGCACTTCTCTCAGCAGACGTTCCTTGGAGAGCGGGCTCTCCTGTTGGGGGCGGGTGGCGGTGATGAGCCGGTGGTGCAGCAGGTCGCCGAGCAGAACGCGCACGACGACCAGCGGCAGCCGCAGCCGCGCCGCGATCTCGGCCACCGGCTGCGGCTGCACGCACATCTCCAGGATGTCGAGGTGCTCGGGGCCGATGCCGGGCGAGCCGGACCGGGGCCGGGCCGCGGTCGACACTATCGTGATCATGTCGAAGCCCTCGCCGGCCGCGGGCCGCGCGCGGCCCCGGGTGAGCGCGTACGACCGGACGATCGGGCCGGCCTCGTCATCGAGCCATTCGCTGCCAGGACCGGTCATGGCCCGTCACGATTCCTCGTTGTCGAGGGCCTCGGCGCGGCCGCGCCGGGTGCCCTGCTGGATGGACGACATCATCGACCGCAGCTCCTCGGGCGACCGTCCCGGGCGTGGCGCGGCGGGCGGCGGCGCGGTGACGGTGGGGTCCTCGCGCAGCTGGGCGGCCATGTTCTCCTGCCGGACGCGCTTCGGCAGCGCCGGCCGCCCGCCCGTCCCGGACCCGCTCGCGGGACGGCGCCGGACCTCGCGCGGCGACCGCGGCACGCCCGGCGTCGCGGGTGCGGCGGGCGTCGCGGGTGCAGCGGGCGTCGCGGGTGCGGCGGGCGGGTCGCCCCAGGGCGACGGCGCGGGCTCGGACGCGGCGGGCGTCGGGTCCCCCCACGGCGACGGCGCCGCGGCGGAGGCGGCGTGCCGGCCCGGCGGGAGCCGCAGCACCGACCCGCCCCGGTCCGGGGGGCCGCCGGCGACGACCGAGCCGACGGGGACGAGCGCGTCCTCCGCGCGGCGGGTGGTGAGGGCGGGCGTGCCCGGCGCGGTGTCGCCCTCGTCCGGCACGACGAGGCCCTCCGGCAGCAGCACGATCGCGGTCATGCCGCCGTACGGGGACGTCCGCAGCGTGACCTTGACGCCGTGCCGGCGGGCGAGCCGCCCGACGACGAACAGGCCGAGCTGGGCGCTGTCGGACAGGTCGAACTCGGCGGCGGTGGCGAGCCGCTCGTTGGCGGCGGCGAGGCTCGGCTCGTCCATGGACAGGCCGCGGTCCTCGACCTCCAGCGTGAAGCCGTGCGCGACGGCCTGCCCCTGCACCTGGACGGTGGTGTGCGGCGGCGAGAACGCGGTGGCGTTCTCGATCAGCTCGGCGAGCAGGTGGATGACGTCGGCGACGGCGGGCCCGACGATCGCGGCGCGCGACATCGGCGCGACGTTGACCCGGGTGTAGTCCTCGACCTCGGACGCGGCGGCGCGGGCGACGTCGACGATCGCGACGGGGCTGCGCCAGCCGCGGCCGGGCGCCTGCCCGGACAGGATGATCAGGCCCTCGGCGTGCCGGCGCATGCGGGTGGCGAGGTGGTCGACCCGGAACAGGTCCTCCAGGTCGTCGGGGGTCTCGATGCGCCGCTCCATCGCGTCCAGCAGCTTGAGCTGGCGGTGCAGCAGCGTCTGGCTGCGGCGCGCGAGGTTGACGAACACGTCGCTGACGTTGCGGCGCAGCGTCGCCTCCTCGACCGCGCCCTGGATCGCGGTGCGCCGGGCGGCGTTGAAGGCGTCCCCGACCTGGTCGATCTCGCGGGTGCCGAACGCCAGCGGCGGCGCCTCGGCGGCCACGTCGACCTCCTCGCCGCGGCGCAGCCGGCGGATCACCCCGGGCAGCCGGACGTCGGCCAGGTCGAGCGCCTCGCGGCGCAGCCGGGCCAGCTCCCGGACGACGGACCGGGCCACCCAGACCGCGAGGACGAGCGAGGCGATGACGGCGACGAGCCCGAGCGCGCCCGCGAGGACGACGCGGGTGATGATGCCGTCCGCGATCGGCTCGGCGCGCTTCTCCGCGCCCTCGGACACGGCGAGTTCGAGGCCGCGCAGCCGGGTCAGATTGGAGTCGGCGGTCGTCTTCCACAGCACCCCGCCGTTCCCGGCGCCCTGCTTGACGTACCGGGTGGACCCGACGAACCGGTCCTCCAGCGTGCGGAGCCGGCCGTACTCGGGCATCGCGACGACGCGCCGGTAGTACGCCTGGTCGGCGGAGCGCAGCTCGGCCGCCGCGTACCCGTAGAGGGCGCGCTGCGTCCCGACGAGCTTGACGAACCGGGCGTGCTCGCCGCCGGTCATCCGCCCGGCGGCGAGCGCGCCGGCGAGCAGCGCGTCCTCCTGGGCGAGGACTTCGCGGGCGCGGGTCAGCGACGCCTCGTTGCGGGCGTCCTTGGCGACCTCGGAGTTGTCGAGCGTGGCGAGGGAGCCCTGCAGCGCGCCGACGTCGTCGAGCAGCGCGGTGTAGTCGGCGAACGCGCGGTCCCGGTCGACGGCGCCGGTGTCGATGGCGCGGCGGCGGCCGGCCAGCCCGTCCAGCTCGGTGATGATCTTGGCGGCGATCCCGCGGGTGTTCGCGGGCGCGGCGCCGCGGGCGGCCGCGTCCCCGGCGAGCCGGCGGAACAGGTCGGCCTGCCGGTCGGTGACCAGCCGCCCCGACTCCATCGCCGCCCGGTCGCCCTCGGCGCGGCCGCCGAGGTAGACCATCGACAGCCGCCGCTCCGCCTGCAGCGCGCTGCCGAGCGCGCCGGACGGGTACCCGTAGTGGTCCTGGACGGTCTTGACGTGCCGGAGGTTGAGCCCCTCACCGAGCGCGATGCTCGCGGCGAACGCCCACAGCACGCCGAGCGAGACCACCGAGACGGTGACCATGAGGACGACCTTGAAGCGGATGGAGCGGAATCGCGCCGCCTTGGGAGCCCGCCGGTGGCCGGCGGCTGAGTCCGTGGTGGTGCGGCCTCGAATTGGCACTGCGGCTAGAACTTTCACTCGTGCGGACGGCTGGCGGGACGGAGGTGACCGCCGTGGAGGACAGGTCGCCGGGAACGGTAGGAGAGCCTAAGACCGTCCGCCGCCGTGTGTCGACAGTTTCCGGATCATCACGTTTTGTATGCACGGACGGACGAAAATACCCCTACGATGCCTCAGCGTGATGGCTCGTTCTCCCCAAGCGACGAAAGACGCCAGGTCGACCGTCCGCATGCGCAGGTCCAGGGTGGTGCTCGCGGCGGGCGCGCTGTCCACGGCCGCGGCGCTGACCGCCGGATGCAGCGGCGACTCCGCCTCCGCCGCCGCACCGCCCGACATCCCCGCCATGCAGGAGCTCGGCACCCCGGAGGGGCGGCTCGACCTCGTCGCCTGGACGGGCTACGCCGAGGACGGCTCCAGCGACCGGAAGGTCGACTGGGTCACCCCGTTCACGAAGGCGACCGGCTGCAAGGTGCACACCAAGGTCGCCGACACGTCCGACTCGATGGTCGCGCTGATGGAGACCGGCCGGTACGACGGCGTGTCGGCGTCCGGCGACGCGAGCCTGCGGCTCATCTACGGCGGGTTGGTCGCGCCGGTCAACACGGGCCTGCTCGGCAACTACGGCGACATCGCCAAGTACCTGAAGAACCAGCCGTACAACTCCGTCGACGGCCGGATGTACGGCGTCCCGCACGGCTACGGCGCCAACATGCTCATGTACCGTACGGACAAGATCCCGCAACGTCCGACCTCGTGGAGCGTCGTGTGGGACAAGGACACCCCGGCCGCCGGGCACGTCGTCGCCTACGACTCCCCCATCTACATCGCGGACGCGGCCCTCTACCTCAAGGCCCACCGTCCCGACCTGGGCATCACCGACGTGTACGAACTGGACGAGGAGCAGTTCCAGGCGGCGGTCGGCCTGCTCAAGCAGCAGCGCCCGAACGTCAACCAGTACTGGGCGAACTACCTGGACGAACTCCAGTCGTTCAAGAGCGGCTACAACTACGCGGGCACCGCGTGGCAGGTGACCGCGAACCTGGCCCTGGCCGACAAGGCGCCCGTCGCGACCACCATCCCGTCCGAGGGCGCCACCGGCTGGTCCGACACCTGGATGATCTCCTCGAAGGCCCAGCACCCGACCTGCATGTACAAGTGGATGAACTGGATCACGGAACCCAAGGTGCAGGCCGAGGTCGCGCAGTGGTTCGGCGAGGCCCCCGCCAACCCCAAGGCGTGCGCCTACACCGCGAAGGGCTTCTGCTCGACGTACCACGTGGGCGACCCCGAGTTCTACAAGCGCCTGGCCTTCTGGAAGACCCCCGTGAAGGACTGCGGCGACGACCGGGGCAGCACGTGCATCGACTACACCCGCTGGGCCCAGGCCTGGACCCAGATCAAGGGCTAGGCATGGACGGCGGGAGCGGTCACGGGAGCGGTCAGGACGCGGGCTTCATCGTGTAGCAGTAGACCGTCGACCCCTTGAAGTAGTGGCGTGCGCGGCGGTCGTCGTACCGCCACTGGCATCCGGCGTCGAGCTGGGCCGGCGACAGCTTCATCGCCTCGGTCTTCCGCCTGACGCAGTACCCTCCGGGGCTCGGCGTCGTCCGGTACTCCTCCCACTCCCAGCCGAGCTTCTTGCAGTAATCGCTGAGGTGCGCCTGCCCGAGTTCGACGCGGACGAGTTTCGCGGGGGCCGCCGGGGCGGAAGGGGTTCGCTGCGGGCCCGGCGACTGTGCGGACGGCCGCGCTCCGGCGGACCGCGACGGGGACGGTGTGGGGCTCGTGCTCGGGCTCGCCGACCGAGTGCCCGCGTCGGGCCCCGCCGCGGCCGCCGGGCCGGACGGCGAGACCGCCGGACCGGTCGAGCCCTGCGTCACCACGCGGTCATCGCGTTCGGCGGGCTCGTCGCCGGACAACCAGGCGACGCCGAAGACGACCGCGACGACGGCCGCCACCGCAGCGCCCGCACCGGCCAGCACCACCTTCGTCCGGCCGCCGCCCGACCCGTGCGGCGCGGTCGCCCCGTCCGCCGTCCCGAAGCCGGACGGAGCCTGGAACGCGGGATGGGCCGGGGCGACCGGGGGCGGGCGTGTCGATACCGGTGCGGGGGGCGGGGTGCGGGCGGTGTTCTCGGCGGCCGGTGGGGTGGCGGGCGCGTCCGGCGGGGCCGGGGGCAGCAGGGCGGACGCGGGGAGGGGCGGGAGCATGGCGCCGGGCGGCGGAGGCGGCGCGGGCATCGCGGGTGCGGGTGCGGTGTGGGCGGGGCGGACCAGGCGGTTCAGGATGTCCTGGGCGGACGGGCGGCGGGCCGGGTCCTTCGCGAAGCACTCGGTGAGGAGGGCGCGCAGCGGCTCCTCCACCCCGGCGAGGTCCGGTTCGTGGTTCGCGATCCGGTTGAAGACGACGGGGACGGTCTCGTTGCCGAACGGCGCGCGGCCGGTCGCGGCGAACACCATCGTGGACGCCCACGCGAAGACGTCGGCGGCGGGGGTGAGCTCCCCCGGTTCGAGCTGCTCGGGCGCCATGTAGGCGGGCGTGCCGATGGCGCGGCTGACCATCGTCTGCGCGCCGGACAGCGCGCGGGAGATACCGAAGTCGATGACGCGCGGCCCGTCCGTGCCGATCAGCACGTTGTGCGGTTTGAAGTCGCGGTGCACGATGCCTGCGTCGTGCAGGGCGACCAGGGCCGTGGCGGTCGCGATCGCGAGCCGGTCGAGGGCGCTGCCCGAGCGGGGGCCCTGCTCGGTGACGACCTGGCTGAGCGGCGGTCCGTCGATGAACTCGCTGACGATGTAGCGGCGGGTCCCGGCCGTGCCCGAGTCGAGCACCTGCGCGGTGCAGAACCGCGCGACCCGCTGGGCCGCCCCGAGTTCGCGGACGAACATGTCGTCGCTGCTGAGCGCGCCGAGGTCGCCGCTCAGCTGCGCGTGGAACAGCTTCACCGCGACTCGGGCGCCGTCGCCGCCGGTCCCGAGGTACACGGTGCCCTGGCCGCCCTCGCCGATCCGCGCGGTGATCCGGTAGGCACCGAGCTGCCGTGGGTCGGACGGTTCAAGGGACTGCACGCGAGCAGTCTAGGGCTGTCAATGATCGCGTTGGGTGGATAGCCGGACGAGCGTGAGGAGTTCCGCGGCCGGGGCGGCGGCCGCGCCGGCGAGGTGCGCGCGGGCCTCGGCGAGCAGCCGGCCGGCGTGACCGGTGGCCCAGTCCCGGGCGCCGGTGCTCTCGATGAGAGCGGCGGCGCGCGCGGTCTCGGCGGCGGTCAGCGGCGCGTCCCGGAAGTAGAGGCCGGCCAGTTCGGCGGCGGCGGGCGCGCCGGAGGTCAGCGCGGCGACGACCGGCAGGGACTTCTTGCGGTTGTGCAGGTCGGAGTGGACGGGTTTGCCGGTGACGGCGGGGTCGCCCCAGATGCCGAGCAGGTCGTCGGCGAGCTGGAAGGCGAGGCCGAAGCACTGCCCGAAGGCCCGCATGCTCTCGACCTCGGCGGTGGCGGCGCCGCCGTAGAGGGCGCCGAGGGCGCAGGACGCGCCCATCAGCGCGCCGGTCTTGCGGCCCGCCATGGCGAGGCACTCGTCGAGCGCCACGTCGTCGCGGTCCTCGAAGGCGAGGTCGGCGCACTGCCCTTCGACCAAGTCGAGGACGGCGCGGGCGAGGACGCGGACGCCGTGCGCGACGGCCGGGGAGCCGTCCTCGGCGAGCGCCTCGTAGGCGGCGGCGAGGAGGGCGTCCCCGGTGAGGATCGCGGCGTTCGTCCCGAAGACCGTCCAGGCGGTCGGGCGGTGCCGGCGGGTGGGGTCGCCGTCCATGACGTCGTCGTGCAGCAGGGAGAAGTTGTGCGTCAGTTCGACCGCGACGGCGGCCGGCAGGGCGGCGGTGGCCGTCCCGCCGGCCGCCTCCGCGGCCAGCAGCGCGAGTGCGGGGCGGATCGCCTTGCCCGCCGGGCCGTCGGCCGGGCGGCCCCGCTCGTCCCGCCACCCGAAGTGGTAGGCGGCGATGCGGGCGGCCTCGCCGGGCATGGCCTCGACCGCGTCCCGCAGGGCGGGGTCGAGCAGCCGCCGGCTCCAGCCGAGGATGCCGTCCGCCGACCGGGCGCGCTGGTCCGGCCGGTGGTCGCAGGCCACGACGGCGGGGTCGTCCTTCCAGGCGGGCATGGCCCTCCCCTTCCTCAGCTGGCTCGGCGGCTCAGCGGGCGATCTCGACGTTCTCCAGGACGCCGAGCGCGTCCGGGACCAGCACGGCGGCCGAGTAGTACGCGCTGACCTGGTAGGTCAGCAGCGCCTGCTCGTCGATGCCGGTGAACCGGACCGACAGGCCCGGCCGCACCTCGTCGGGCAGCCCGGTCCGGTGCAGGCCGATGACGCCCTGGTCGTCCTCGCCGGTGCGCAGCGCGAGGATCGAACTGGTCCCGGACGGGGTGACCGGGATCTTGTCGCACGGGTACATGGGGACGCCGCGCCACGCCTGGACGCGGCGTCCCTCGACCTCCACGCCGTCCGGGTACACCCCGCGCCGGGTGCATTCGCGGCCGAACGCGGCGATCGTCTTCGGGTGCGCGAGGAGGAACCGGGTCTTGCGCCGCCGCGACAGCAGCTCGTCCAGGTCGGCGGGGGTCGGCGGGCCGCCGCTCGTCTGGATCCGCTGCCGCAGGTCGGCGTTGTGCAGCAGGCCGAAGTCGCGGTTGTTGACCAGCTCGCGCTCCTGGCGCTCGCGCAGCGCCTCGATCGTCAGCCGCAACTGCTGCTCGACCTGGTCCATCGGCTCGCTGTAGAGGTCGGCGACCCGCGTGTGGACGCGCAGGAGCGTCTGGGCGACGCTCAGCCCGTACTCGCGCGGCGCGGCCTCGTAGTCGGCGAACGTGGCGGGCAGGACGGGTTCGCCGTCGTGCCCGGACGCCACCTCGATCGGCGCCTCGCCGTGCCTCGTCCGCGGCGGCGGCGGGGCGTCCCGGTACTCCTCCAGGTGGGTGCGGAGCGTCTCGGACCGGTCGGTCAGCTCCTCGACCGCCTCCCGGGGCAGCGTCAGGACGATCGTCGGGGTCAGCGCGCGGAACGTGTGCGGCCAGACCTCGGCCGTGCCGAGGAGGGCGCGGTCGCCGAAGAACCGGCCGTCGGCGAGGATGCCGACCCGGGCCTCGGCGCCGTACTCCCCCGGCGCGGTCTCGGCGACCTTGCCGTGCGCGACCAGGTGGACGCCGTCGAGGGGGCGGCCGGCCTCCGCGATCGTCTCCCCCGGCGCGTACTCGCGCTGGGCGAACCGGGCGGCGAGGGCGTCCAGGAGCGCCGGATCGTCCAGGCCGTCCAGCGGGGGCAGCTCGGCCAGCTCGGGCGGGACCACCCGGATGTCGGCGCCGTCGTTGACGAACGTCACGAGGCCGTCGCCGAGCCGGTAGGTGAGCCGCCGGTTCACCCGGTAGGTGCCCGCGTCCGCCCGCACCCACGGCAGCAGCCGCAGCAGCCACCGCGGGGTGATGCCGCGCATCTGCGGGACGGACTTGGTCGTCGTCGCGAGATTGCGCGCGGCGGCGGTGGCGAGGGCCGACCGCCCCCGCTCTTCGGTGGGCGAGGTCACGCGCCGGCACCGCCGTGCGCGATCTCGACCGACTCCAGCATGCCGAGCGCGTCCGGGACGAGGACGGCGGCCGAGTAGTAGGCGCTGACCAGGTAGTTGATGAGCGCCTTCTCGTCGATCCCCATGTACCGGACCGACAGCCCCGGCTGGTACTCGTCCGGCAGCCCGACCTGGTGCAGGCCGACGACGCCCTGCGTCTCCTCGCCGGTCCGCATCAGCAGGATCGAGCTGGTCTTGGTCTTGCTCACCGGGATCTTGTTGCAGGGGAAGATCGGCACGCCGCGCCAGGCGGGGACCTTGTGGCCGCCGACGTCGGCGCTGCCCGGGTAGACGCCGCGCGCGCTGCACTCGCGGCCGAACGCGGCGATCGCCTTCGGGTGCGCGAGGAAGAACGCGGGCTCCTTCCACACGAGGGTGAGCAGGTCGTCCATGTCGTCGGGGGTGGGCGGGCCGGAGCGGGTGTGGATGCGCTGCGACAGGTCGGCGTTGTGCAGCAGGCCGAAGTCGCGGTTGTTGATCAGCTCGTTCTCCTGGCGCTCGCGCAGCGCCTCGATGGTCAGCCGCAACTGCTGCTCGACCTGGTCCATCGGCTCGTTGTAGAGGTCGGCGACGCGGGTGTGGACGCGCAGGACGGTCTGCGCGACGCTCAGCTCGTACTCGCGCGGTGAGCCCTCGTAGTCGACGAACGTCCCCGGCAGGACCGGTTCGCCGTCGTGGCCGGACGCCACCTCGATGGCCGCCTCACCATGCGCGTTGTGCGCCTTCGCCGGGCTCGCCCTGTACTCGTCCAGGTGGGTCTGGAGGGAGGCGGACTGGCCGAGCGTCTCCTGGAAGTCGGCCTGGCTCATGCTGAGGACCGTGCAGGCGGTGACGGCCTTGACCGTGCTCTCCCACTGCTGCGGCTCCTCGCCCTCCTCCGTCCCGAGGAGGGAGTCCTCGCCGAAGAAGTCGCCGTCGGCGAGCGTCCCGAGGACGGCGTCGGTGCCGTACTCGCCGGCGCCGATCCGGTTGAGCTTGCCGTGCGCGACGAGGATGACCCGGTCGACGGGGTGCCCCCGCTCGACGACGACCTGACCGGGCTCGAACTCCTGCTGGGTGAACCGCCCGGCGATGGCGTCGAGCGTGAGGTCGTCGTCGTAGCCGCGCAGCGGCGGCAGCTCGCCCAGCTCGCGCGGGATGACCCGGATGTCGGCGCCGGTCTGGACGAACGTCACCCGCCCGTCGCCGAGCGTGTAGGTGAGCCGCCGGTTGACCCGGTAGGCGCCGCCGGCCGCCTGGACCCAGGGCAGCAGCTTGAGCAGCCACCGGGAGGTGATCCCCTGCATCTGCGGGACGGACTTGGTCGTGGTCGCCAGGTTCCGTGCCGCCGCGGTACCGAGGCTCAACTGCTGCTGCTGTTCCGTCACGTCCACACCACCGATTCGTCGAAGGTCCGCCATGAGCAAGCCGTCTCCGGCCAACGGAGACGCTACAGACCGTAATCGCTCGATCACAATGGGGCATTGCCTCCACCTGTGCTTGGCCGCGGCGCCACACAAGTCGCACCCCCGCGCCACTGCCCCGCTATGCGCCGTCATGCCCCGCCATGCGCGGTGCTCGACGTCGCGCTGGCGGGCGGCGGCGAGGTTTCTCCGCAGGTCAGCGAGGGGCTGGCGTGAGGCAGATCACTGCCGTGGACGGTCAAGGCAAGGAAAGACCTACCTCACTCTGGTGTTGCACTTAGAGACGCTCGGGCCGGGTGAAGGCAGGCCCGACCAGACCGGAGGGGAGGCTCCCAGTGACCGCAGTTTGGACCGCACTGGCCATCGAGACCGGCGCCGCACTGGTGATCGCGGGTTCGCTGGCGGGCTGGGCCCGCCGGCGGTTCGGCCGCTCCAGCTGAGGCATGCGCGCCGCCGCCGCTCGCGGCGGCCTGGCGCGGCGGCCGGTCATCTCGCCCCGGAACCCGCCGGTTCCGGGGCGAGTTTGGTTCCGGCCTCCTCGATCGGGACCCCCGCCGTCTCCGGGATCTTGATGATCGGGTACAGCGCCACCAGCGCGGCGAGCATCAGGTAGTACGCCGGGATGTAGTTGGACCCCGTCACGTCGATCAGCGACCCGACCAGCACGGCCGCCGTCCCGCCGAACAGCGACGTCGAGATGTTGTAGCCGATCGCGAACGCCCCGTACCGCACCTGCGTCGGGAACATCGCCGGGAACGTGGCCGCGATCACCGCGAGGATCAGCACCAGCAGCCCGCCGACGATCCCGTAGCCGAGCCCGACACCGACGATGTTGTTGGTCTGGATGAGCGCGAACGCCGGCCAGGACAGGAAGATGTAGCCGATCGCGGCGGTGAGCAGCAGCGGCTTCCGGCCGATCCGGTCCGACAGGGACCCGATCGGCACGATCACCAGGATCATCAGCGCCTCGATGACGATGGTGATGAGCTGCGCCGTCTCGTCGTCCTTGTGCAGGAAGTCGACGAGGTAGGACGGCATGAACGTCAGCAGCGTGTAGTCCGCGACGTTCAGCAGGAACACGATGCCGATCAGCATCAGGATGACGCGCCAGTAGTGCCGCAGCGTCTCCTTCAGCGGCGACGCCGCCTTCTTGCCCGCCCGCTCCAGCTCCCGGAACGCCGGGGTGTCCTCGATGCGCGTCCGGACGTACAGGCCGACGAACCCGAGCGGCAGCGCGAGCAGGAAGGGGATGCGCCAGCCCCAGCTGTTCATCGCGCTGTCGCTGAGCGCCAGGTCCATGACCAGGACGAGGCCCGCGCCGAGGATGTAGCCGGACAGCGTGCCGAGCTCCAGGAAGCTGCCGAAGAACCCGCGCCGGTGCGTCGGCGCGTACTCGGCGATCACCGTGGCGGCGCCGCCGTACTCGCCGCCCGTCGAGAAGCCCTGCACCAGCCGGACGGCGAGCAGCAGCAGCGGCGCGGCGATCCCGATCGTGCCGTAGGTGGGCAGGACCCCGATCAGGAACGTCGAGCCCGACATCATGATGATCGTGACCGCCAGCACCCGCTTGCGGCCCAGCCTGTCGCCGAGCGGGCCGAAGAACAGCCCGCCGAACGGGCGGGCGAGGAACGCCGCCGCGATCAGCGCGAACGAGCGCAGCGACGCGCTGCCGCCGGCGCCCTCCGGGAAGAACACCGTGCCGATGATCGCGGTCATGATCCCCGCGCTGAACACGCCGAAGTCGAACCACTCGACGCAGTTCCCGATGGCGGACGCGATCACGGCCTTGTGGACGCCGGCGGCACCGCCCCGGTCGGCCGGCAGGCTTGCACCGTCGTCGGTGCGCTCCGGGTCGTCTTTCACGCGCTACATCTGCCCGATGATCGGCAAAGCTAACGCCGCGACCAGCGCCATGATCGCGCCACCGGGGCGGGCGCGGGTCAGTTCTTGCGGGTCTTCTTCTTCGCGGTGTTCTTCGGCTTCGCGGGGCGGTGGGTCCGGGCGGTGTCCTCGTCGTCCGCGCCGTCGTCGCCGGCGGGTTCGTCCGGCGGCGGGGTGAGGACGGCGGTCCGCTGCGGGTCGTCGCCGGGGAGCTCGGGCAGGCCGGACGTCGGCCCCTCGCCGGACAGGCCGCCGGACGCCTCGCCGGGCAGCTCGTCGGTCCTCGTGGGGTCTCCTTCGAGGAGTTCGTCGAGGGTGACGGTGCCCTGCGGGTCGGCGCGCAGGTCGTCCAGCAGGAGGTCGTCCTCGGGGATGGACACGAGCGCCTGCGTCTCCTGCGACTCGCGCGTGATGACGCCGCTGGCGAGGACGGTGTTGCGGTGCCGCAGCGCGCCGTTCTCCCGGAGCAGGTTGTCGACGTCCGAGCGGGCCCGCGCGATGCGCCGGCTCAGCCGCATGTGCACCAGGAACCCGCCCGCCGCCGTGCCGAGGACGAAACCGGCGACCGGGAAGCCGACCGCCGCCGGCGCCAGCAGGGCCACCAGCGCGACCACGAGCAGCGCGAAGACTGCGGCCAGCGCGACAAAGTGCTGTTCCACCCAGTCCAGAACGGCGTTGACGCGCTTCGGGATCCTCACTCCGTGACTCCTCCATCGGTTCGGGTGGGCAACGACCGGCGCACGGCGCGATGTTCCATCGCCGCGACACCGCTGCTAGGGGGCACACCGCCGGGCTCCACGGCCGGGACGGTCGGGGCCCGCGCCGCACGGCGCGCCGCCCTGGTCCTCTCGACGTGCCTCCCGCGGATGTTCACCGCCGCGAAGGCCGCCAAACGCTAACTGTACGTGACTTCCGTCCCGTCGACGGCGGCGCCGTCCCGACCGGGATGCGAACACCTGGTCACGCCGAATATCGTCCATTGACATGAGCGAACACTTTGACGTCGTGGTCCTCGGCGCGGGCCCGGGTGGATATGTCGCCGCGATCCGGTCGGCACAGCTCGGCCTGAAGACCGCCATCATCGAGGAGAGGTACTGGGGCGGGGTGTGCCTCAACGTCGGCTGCATCCCCTCGAAGGCGCTGCTGCGCAACGCGGAGCTGGCGCACATCTTCACCAAGGAGCGGCAGACCTTCGGGATCAACGTCGAGGGCAGCGTGTCCTTCGACTACGGCGTGGCGTACCAGCGCAGCCGGCAGGTGTCGGACAAGCTCGTCAAGGGCGTCCAGTTCCTGATGAAGAAGAACAAGATCACGTCCTATGACGGGCGCGGCACGTTCACCGACCCGAACACCCTGCAGGTCTCCCGGCAGGACGGCTCGTCCGAGACGGTGACGTTCGACAACTGCATCGTCGCGGCGGGCGCGCACACCAAGCTGCTGCCCGGTACGTCCCTGTCCGAGCGGGTCGTCACCTACGAGGAGCAGATCCTCAGCTCGGAGCTGCCGGAGAGCATCGTCATCGCCGGCGCGGGCGCGATCGGCGTCGAGTTCGCCTACGTCCTGCACAACTACGGGGTGAAGGTCACGATCGTCGAGTTCCTCGACCGGATGGTCCCGAACGAGGACGCCGACGTCTCCAAGGAGCTCGCCAAGCGGTACCGCAAGCTCGGCGTGGACGTCCTCACCTCCACCCGCGTGGACGCGATCGACGACTCCGGCGAGAAGGTCAAGGTCACCGTCACCGGCAAGGACGGCGCCCAGCAGGTCATCGAGACCGACAAGGTGCTCCAGGCGATCGGCTTCCAGCCCAACGTGGACGGCTACGGCCTGGAGAAGGCCGGCGTGGCGCTGACCGAGCGCGGCGCCATCGACGTGGACGGCCGCTGCCGGACGTCCGTCCCGCACATCTACGCCATCGGCGACGTGACCGCGAAGCTGATGCTGGCGCACGCCGCCGAGGCCATGGGCATCGTCGCGGCCGAGACCATCGCGGACGCCGAGACGATGGAACTCGACTACATCATGATCCCCCGCGCGACCTACTGCCAGCCGCAGGTCGCCTCGTTCGGCTACACCGAGGCGCAGGCCAAGGAGCAGGGCTTCGACGTCAAGACCGCCAAGTTCCCCTACAGCGCCAACGGCAAGGCGCTCGGCATGGGCGAGGGCGACGGCTTCGTCAAGGTCATCAGCGACGCCAAGTACGGCGAGATCCTCGGCGCCCACATGATCGGCCCGGAGGTCACCGAACTCCTCCCCGAACTGACCCTGGCCCAGCAGTGGGACCTCACGGTCAACGAGGTGGCCCGCAACGTCCACGCCCACCCCACCCTGGGCGAGGCGATGAAGGAGGCCGTCCACGGCCTCGCCGGCCACATGATCAACCTCTGACGCCGCCCCGGCGTGTTCGCCTCCCCCACGAGGCGAACACGCCCGGTCAGAAGCCGCGGAAGACGCCGTCCGGGTCGACGGCGTCGGCGAATTCGTGGAAGTCCATGTTGGCGAGCGAGAGGTTGTTCTCGATCCCCCAGAACTCGGTGGCTATGACCCTTATCTCACCGCGCTCCCCACGGAGGTCGATCACGAGAATCGGCATCTCGGGTGATTCGATGGTCGCCCTGTCCACGATCGCGAGGAACGGGTTCCGGGAGTCCGGCGGGACCAGCCCGAGAACCTCCTCCGTTGTGAGGTCTCGGTAGGCGAGGTCGTCGATGACCCCCGCATACGCCCTGAAGCCGTCTTCGTTGGGCGTCTCGATGGTCGCGCGCACGGCAGCCCACGCCCGGTCATCCGAGAAGTCGGTGCGAACCAGCTGCGCGGCTAGAGACTGAGGGAGCGTCTTCATCGTGGGGTTCCTTGAGTCGCGTGGCCGCTCTGTCGGCGCCTGACGCGGTGCGGCCCAGAGGAACGTCCCGCCGATCACCTCGGGGCCCGCGTGGGCGCCGCCGGTGATCCGGTCGGCCAGGTCCAGTGCTTTCAGCGCGTGGTCGCGGGGCCAGTCGTCGGGGTCGTCGACGGGCAGGAGCCCGGTGTCGGTCATCTGCGGCACGAGTAGGTGCGGCTGGGAGCCCTGGCGGTCGTTGGGGAACATGGGGTCGAATTCGGTGAGGAGTTCACCGCCGCGCCAGTACAGGAAGCGCACTCTGCCGATGGCCGCGATCTGCCAGTAAGCCACCGCCTGGTGGTCGTCGCCGGAGAGCCGCTCGGCCACCGACGCGGCGGCGGAGCCGCCGTAGTTCGGCATGTAGAGCAACGTCCACTCGCCGATTTCCACTGCTCCCGTGATGTCGCCGGACGGGGGTTCGGCCCGCGACATGACGTCACCGAGTGGCGCGGGGCCACCGGGGACGGGGTGCAGCCAGGTCAGCTTTCGCAGGCATTCCGACGTGTCGATCCCGTGGACCCAGACGAGGGAGAACGAGGCCGCTCCTAAGAAATGCTGCCACTCCGGACCCGTGAGGTAGTCGTAGGCGGTGGGTGTGCGCGGCGGCCGGAGCCTTCCGATCTCGGCGAGAATATCGGTGATGTCGTCATCCGTCGCCTGCAGGTACTTCTCGTGGAAGGCGGTGGGGATGCGGCCTCTGGAGTTCAGCGGCAGACCATTCTGTTCCGCCCAGGCGCGGATCCTGCCGTGGTAGTCGCGTATCGCGGCCCTGCGCAGCTCCCGCCACTCCTTCTCGCTCACGTTCATGTCCCGCGACGGTAGTGGCGGGGTGGGACATTCCGTCGGCTGCGCCCCGACCGGCATGACGCGGGCGGCGGTTTTGGGTAGGTATTCCAGTTTCCGACTGAGTGCGTCGTGCATGACTTATATGGTGGTCCAGTCATACTTCACCGTGCTTTTCCCTTTTCATTCACCGCATTGACGGTTTTCGAGCGAAAAGGGTGACGGGACGCGGCCGCATGCGCAATGCTGGGGATCTGGCGGTGCAGGTCGGGTGGTAGATCGCGAAAGCGTGCTGGCCTGCGCCGCCGCCCCTTTCCCTCAGGACGTGGGGGCGGGGCTGGACAGGCGGCTCAGCAGGCGTTGCCCCTGGCGGGAGCTGATGTTCAGGCGGCGGCCCAGTTCGGCGCCCGTGATACCCGGTTCGGCGTCGATGATGGTGAGGGCTCGGGCCTCGTTGTCGGTGGCCACGCTGCGAGGGGCGGGCGGCTTCGTCCGCTTCGGCGAGGCCTTGGGTTCGGGAGCCGGCGGCTCCGGTTCGGGCTGCGGCGGGGTCGTCAGGGTGGTGACGCGGGTCAGGGCCTCGTCCAGCATGACGCCGTCCTTGAGCATCCAGACCACGTCGGCGGGGGCTTTCGTCTTCCACTTCCGGCCGTAATGGTCGTCCAGGAGGGCCAGGGCGTGGCGGCGGCGCTGCTCCGCCTGGAGGGCGTGGGGGTAGGACGTGATCTGCCACAGGACCATGCGGCGCCACAGCCGGAAGGTGGAGAAGGGCGCCAGGAGCCAGCGGGCTATCGGGACGCCTTCGCGGACGGTCCCGGCGGCGATCCCGGCGCGGCGGCGGATGGCGTGCCGGACGGCCTCGATGAACGTGATGAACAGCACGGGCATGGCGGCGTGCATGACCATGCCCGTGACGTCGCCGTGGGCGGCGGAGATGTTGAGCCAGACGGTGGCGGCGGTGAACGCGAACGCCATCCAGCGCAGGGCCGGCATGGGCATGGCCAGCCATTCGAGGAGCAGCGCCACCGAGACCAGGGCGAGGATGCCGAGGTCGACCCCGGCCGGGACGATCCACGCCTCGCCGCCGAACCAGGGCTCGGCCACGTCCCGGACGGACGCGAACGAGCCGTAGCCGCCCAGCGCCGCGAGACCCGCGAAGAACAGGCCGCCGACCCCGGCCAGGACGCGCTGGGCCCGGGTCAGCGGCATGATCGTGCGCGCCCCGCCGGTCGAATCGTCCATCGGCGTCCCTCCCGTCTCGGGGTCCTAGATCACCCCGAGACGGTAGCGCGCCGGTGCCGGCCGTCCGGACGAAAGTGCCATAACCGCCCAGAAGCCGCAGGTCGTCAGCGCAGCGGGTCGAACGGGTCGAGTTCGCTCGGGCGGCGGCCCGTGGCGATCTGCTCGGCGAGCAGGCGTCCGGTGGCGGGGCCGAGGGTGATGCCCCACATGCCGTGGCCGCCGGCGGCGAAGACGCGCGGCGAGCGGGTCGCGCCGATCAGCGGGAGGCCGTCGCGGGTGCAGGGGCGGGAGCCGACCCACTCGTCCTGCCGGGAGTCGAGGTCGGCGCCGCGCAGCAGCGGGCGGGCGGCCTCGACGATCGCCTTGATCCGCCGCTGGTCGAGCGGCGCCTCCGGGCTGCGGAACTCCATCATCCCGGCGACGCGGAGCCGGTCGCCGAGCGGGGTGCAGGCGACCCGCTGGGCGGGGAAGTACACCGGCGCGTCCGGGACGCGGTCCATCGGCACGCTGAAGCTGTAGCCGCGGCCCGCCTGGACGAGGGACCGGACGCCGAACTGCCGGGCGAGGTCGCCGAGCCACACCCCGCTCGCGAGGACGACCGTGTCGAACTTCTCGAAGTCGCTCCCGGTGGTGCGGACGGAGACGCTGCCGCGCTGGTGGCCGATCTCGGTGACGGCGGCGCCCGTGCGGATCTTGCCGCCCCGGTCGCGGACGGAGTCGGCGAGCGCGTGCACGAACGCGCCCGGGTTGATGAACCGCTGGCCGCGCAGCACGATCGCCGCGCCGACCTCGTCGGAGAGGGCGGGCTCCAGGGCGCGGGCGTCGGCCCCGCCGAGAGCCTCGTACTCCAGTTCCTGGCCGGCGGCGCGGATGTGCTCGATCTCCTCCAGCAGGACGCGCCGCTCCGCGGCCGTCCGGTACGCGGCGAGGAAGGAGCCGGCCTCGTTCGTCTCCGCCTTGACGCCGCCGTCCAGCAGCGCGTCGAAGCTCGGCAGCGCGCGGCCGTTGATCGGCACGAGCGCCTCCATGGCGCGGCGCCAGCGCGCGGCGGTGCTGTTGCGGGCGAACCCGGTGAGGAAGCGCAGCAGGCGCGGGTTCGCGCTCGGCGGCACGTAGACCGGCGAGGACGGGCTGAGCACCGCCTTCACGCCGTAGGAGAGGACGGCCGGCTCGGGCAGCGGGGTCGCCAGGCCGGGCGTCAGCCAGCCGGCGTTGCCCCAGGACGCGCCGGCGGCGACGTCCCGGCGGTCGAACACGGTGACGTCGGCACCGTGTTCCTGCAGGAACCAGGCGGTGGACAGTCCGACCATGCCGGCGCCGACGACGGCGACTCGGCGCGGCGGTGCGTCGAGAGCCATGGCGACTCCTCTCCTCGCTGAAGCGTGTCACTTCGATGGTCGGTCGCGTTCGGGCGATCGTCTCTGTCGTGTTCGGCCAATCCGGCGGACCCTCATCGTGCGGACGGCACAATGGACGGATGGTGAAGCTCGATGTCGCCGACCTCGTCGACTCGCTGGGGCTGCTCCGGCTGGTGACGCCGGGCCGCGGCGGGCAGGTGCACGACGTGGTGCTGGCGGAGCCGGGCGAGCCGGCGGGGCAGCCCGGCGAGATCGTCCTCGGCGTCGGCGTGACCGGCCCGGCGGACGCCGTCGCGCTGCTGGAGCGGGCCGACACCGCCGGGGCCGACGGCGTCGTCCTCAAGGCGCCGATCCCCCCGGAGGTCGCCGCCGCCGCGCAGCCCCTGAAGCCCGCCCTCATCGAACTCCAGCCGGACACGTCCTGGACGCACGTCATCTGGCTGGTGCGCGGCGCCATCGACCGCGCCTACGCGCCGCAGGGCGTGCACGACGACCTGTTCGCCCTCGCCGACACCGCCGCCGAGATCGCCGACGCGCCCGTCACCCTGGAGGACGCCCGCTCCCGCGTCCTCGCCTACTCCGGACGCCAGGACACCACCGACCCCGCCCGCGTCTCCACGATCGTCGGCCGCCGCGTCCCGCCGCAGGTCATCGCCCATCTGCGGGCCTGCGGGGTGTTCCGGAAGCTGACGCGCTCGTCCGAGCCCATCCTCGTCCCGGCCGGGCCGGACGAGATGCTGCCGCGCCTCGTGATCCCGGTGCGCGCGGGCGGCGAGTGGCTCGGCTCGATCTGGGTGGTGGCGCGGAGGCCGATCCCGCAGGACCGCGTCCGGCGGCTCACCGACCTCGCGTCCGTCATCGCCCTGCACCTGCTGCGGCTGCGCGCCGAGGCGGGCGTCGCGCGGCGGGTCTCGGCCGACCAGCTCCGCGCGGCCCTCCGGGACGGCGTGCGCCCCGGCGCGGCCGAGCCGCCGTGGCGCGTCGCGATCCTCGGCGGCGGCGAGGACCTCCCCCGGCGGCTCGACCTGTGGGAGGCGATCACGCACCGCTTCGGCTGGCACCGCCCCCTGCTCGCCGACCTCGACGGCGCCCTGTTCGCCCTGCTGGCGGACCGTCCGGGCGGCGAGGCCGGGTCGCTGCCGTGGCTGCGGACCGTCCTCACCGAGGTCCGCGCGCACGACCGCACCCTGTACGCGGCGGCGGGCGGGGCGGCCCTCTCCCCCACCGACCTGCCCCGCTCCCGCGTGGAGGCCGCCGAGCTGGACGCCCTCATCACGTCCGGCCGCCTGTCCCCCGGCCTGATCCTTTTGGAGGACGCCTGGGACGCGGTCGTCGTTGAGCGCGCCCGCAAGTCCACCCGGCTCGAAGCCGGTTTCCTGGGCGGCCCGCTCCCGGTGCTCAAGGCGTACGACGAAGCCCACGGAACGGCGTTCCTGTCGACCCTCGCCGCCTGGCTGGACCATTACGGCGACCCGAAGGGCACGGCGGAGGCCCTGTCCGTCCACCCGAACACCCTCCGCTACCGCCTACGCCGCATGACCGAGGTGACCCCGGTAGACCTCACGTCCCCCCAGCGCCGCCTGGCCCTCCGCCTCCAACTCACCGCCCTGAACGACCACCCATAGCCCATAGCCCGCGGGCCTCACCGGGGTTGGAGGTGGACGAGCGCGGCACGGCCCCGATCGTCCACTCGGATCACGGCGGTCAGGCGCCCGGCGGCGACGTCCTGTTCGAGAGCGCGGGCGCGGTCTTCGGAGACGAAGAAGCTGCCGAGCCCACAGTCGAGGCCGCCGCCGGGCGATTCGCAGGCCAGATAGGGCTGCCTGGCAGGACGCTCCTTGACCGCCTCGGCCCCCTTCCACAGGGCGCCGTCCCGGACGAGAGGGACGTAGTACCGCCCCGGGCCCGGGACCCCGGTGGGCAGGCCGGGGTAGCTCAGCTCCACGTAGGCGCCCCGGAACGGGTCGATCGGGTCGACCGGCGCGACCGCCAGCCGGTACTCGCGGCCGGTCAGGCGGGGCGACAGCTGCGGCAGGACGGCCCAGGCGAGCAGCGCGGCCTGGACGAGCACGGCGGCCGCCACCGCGACCGGACGCTTGCGGAGCCTCATGCGGTGACCTTCGTGATCAGGCGGCGGCTCCGGTAGACGAGTACCCCGGTGCCGAGGAAGACGACGCCGAGCACCAGGAAGAGCGCCGCGCCGGAGAACAGCGGGGCGAAGAGGGCGAAGCTCTGCGTGGTCACGAAGACGACGAGCGCCCCGGCGGCCATCGGCACCAGTCCCGGCAGCTCCCGGGACGTCCCGAGGACCGCGAACCAGGCGGCCGCCAGCACGTAGCAGACGATTCCCGCGACGGCGCGGACGAGTGCCTCGCCGCTGGGTTCCGTCGCCGAACCGGTCGGTTGCCAGAGCGCCAGCAGCACTCCCGCGGCGAGGATCCCCAGCATCGCGGCGACCTGCCCGCTTTGGGAACCGAGCCGGACGGCGACAGCGGCGGCGACGACGGTGACCGCGACCCCCGCCCACAGCGCGTTCGTCATCCGGAAGTCACGGTCGGGGAAGGCCGCGATGTAGAGCCCCAGCAGTGCCAGCAGCACGCCGACGGGCCGCCAGACCTCCGCGAAGGCCGGCGTCCACCGCTCGTGCAGCAGCGCCAAGGCCGTCGTGAAGCCGGCGGCCACGAGCATCGCGCACGCCACCACGCCGTGGCTCGCCGCGTTCTCGGCGGCCCACCAGGCGTACCAGCCGACTCCGAGCCCCGCCGCGACGAGCAGCGGGGCCCTCCCTCGCGTCGCATAGGCGTAGGCGAGCGCCCCGCCCGCCCACACGCCCAGGAGGGTGGAGTCGCCCGCCGGAACCTGGAGGCTCTGCGCCGCCTGGAAGACCACCCCGCCGCCCGCGGCCACCGCGATCACCCGGACGGCGGCCGGCAGTGCACCGGAGACCCGGGAGGCGAGCAGTTCCGCGCCGACGACAGCGGCCAGCCAGATCACAACAATCCCGGCGAACCTCGCCAGCGGCGAGAGCTGCTCGTAGTTAGCCCCAACAGTCCAGATCAGCCCGACTCCGACGAACGCCGACCCGAGGAACAGAACCAGCCTCTCCAGGGCGAGCCGGCGGCTATAGGCGTACCGACCCGCGATCCGCGCCGCCGTCTCGCCGTCGATCAGCCCGTCCGCCTGCCAGGCCGCCATCTCGCCCCGCAACCAGTCCAGCCTTCTGGGCGGAATCTGCGCTGTCTCCATAACCGCCGAGCCTGAACGACCCCGGCGCCTTTGCCCTGAGCACTCCTACTCAACCGGGCTGAGTAGTCCCGTCATGGTCGCCGGTGCCGCTCTGGACGTACTGCCCGGCGTACTCCCCGGTCGCCGGAACGACGGTGATGACGTCGATCATGACGCCGTCCGGCGCCGCGACGATGAAGTGGCGCTGCCCGAACTCCTCCGTGCGCAGGGCGAGGAGTTCGGGCAGGCCGGCCCGTCCGACCAGCCTGCGGTGCTCGGCGTCGGCGTCGTCGACCTCGAAGTTGAGCAGGAGGCCGCCCTGGAGGGGTGTGCGGCGCCCCTCGGGGAGGGTCGGGTGGGTGTGGTCGAGCAGGGCGAGTTCGTACTGCGGGGCGTCCGGGCGGTGCAGGCTCACGTACCAGTCGGCCTCGAAGGTCGTCTCGAACCCGAAGTGCCGGGCGTAGAAGCGGCGCGACGCGGCGACGTCGCGGGTGGCGATCACAGGGTAGAAGCTCGCGAGCCCGGCCTTCATCGGCATGTCTCCATCTGTTCGTACGTCCGTTTCACGTACCTCGGGTATGTCAAAATGGACGGTAACATACCGGGGGTATGCGAAAGGGAGGTGGGCGAGAGTGGGTGGCACGAGGGCCGAGCAGCGGGCGGCGACACGGCGGGCGCTGCTGGCCGAGGGGCGCCGGAGGTTCGCCGCCGACGGCTACCACGACGTGGTCCTCGCCGAGGTGGCGCAGGCGGCCGGGGTCACCAAAGGGGCGGCCTATCACCATTTCGCGAGCAAGGCGGGGCTCTTCCGGGCCGTGGTCTCCGAGGTCCAGCACGAACTCGGTGAGCGGGTCGCGGACGCCGCCCGCCGGTACGACGATCCGTGGGAGCAACTGCGGGCCGGCTGCCGGGCCTTCCTCGCCGCCGGGCGCGATCCGGTGGTGCGCCGGATCGTGCTGTTGGACGCGCCGGCCGTCCTCGGGTGGGACGAATGGCGCGCCATGGATGAGGACTCTTCCGCCCGGCACCTGGCCGAGGCGCTCGAGGTCCTCGTGAAGGCAGGGGTCATCGCCGACCAGCCGGTGGAGCCGCTGACCCGCTTGCTGTCGGGAGCGATGAACGAGGCCGCCCTCTGGCTGGCCCGTTCAACGACCCCGCAGGCGCCGGCGCAAACGGAGCGGGCGTTGGACCGCCTCCTGAACGGGCTGCGCTCCCAGAACGACTGACGGCGCCGACCACGTCCCAGCTCAGGCTGCCGGCACTCTGCGACCCGAGTCCGCGCTCCTGCAGAAGGCGCTCAGTGGCGGTCGCGGGGGTGTTGGGTGCGTCTGCGGCGTATTCGCCAGATGATGACGGCGAGGACGGCCACGCAGGCGATCACGATCGCGGCGGCGCGGCCGGCGTCGTGTTCGATGCGGGAGTAGGCGTTGCCCGCGAAGTAGCCGAGCAGGGCGAAGCCGACGCCCCAGAGCAGGCCGCCGGCGGCGTTGAACAGCAGGAACACGTGGCGGGGCATGCGAGACATCCCGGCCAGCGCGGGCATGATCGCGCGGAAGAACGCGATGAACCGGCCGAGGAACACGGCGACGCCGCCGCGGCGCCGGATCAGGTCGCGGGCCTTGTCCACGCGGTCGCGGTGCGGACGCAGCGGACGGGAGTCGAGGATCGCCGGGCCGGCCCGGCGTCCGATCAGGTACCCCACGAAGTCCCCGACGATCGCCGCGAGGACTACCACCGCGCACAGCCAGGCGATCGAGACCCGGTCCTGGCCCGCGAGGACGCCGCCGAGGACGACGGCGGCCTCACCGGGCAGGACGAAGCCGAAGAACAGGGCGTCCTCGCAGAACACCAGTCCGCCGACGACCCCGTACACGACCGGCCCGGACAGACCGCTCAACCACGACGTGACCGAGTCGAACACCTCTCCGCGCCCCCAACCCAACCCGGAGCCCCACGGCGCCGCGAACGCCCGCGGCCCACCGAACCCGCCCGCTGGTGTCCCTACCCCGCGCAGGCACGCCAATCCGGCGCTATGCCCTGTTCAGGTAGGCGAGGACGGCGCGGACGCGCCGGTTCGTGTCGTCGTCGTCGACGATGCCGAGCTTGCCGAACATGGAGGTGGTGTATTTGCTGATGGCGCTCTCGCTGAGGAAGAGGCGGCGGCCGATGGCCTGGTTGGAGAGCCCCTCGGCCATGAGGGCCAGCACCGCGTGCTCGCGTTCGGTGAGCCGTCCGAGACCCCGGGCCGGGGACGTGCCCGACAGCAGCCGGGCGATGACGGCCGGGTCCATCGCGGTCCCGCCGCCCGCGACGCGTTCGAGGGCGTCGATGAACTGGTCGCCGTCGAACACGCTCTCCTTCAGCAGGTAGCCGACGCCGCCGGAGCCGTCGGCGAGCAGTTCCCTGGCGTACAACTGCTCCACGTGCTGCGACAGGATCAGCACCGGCAGCCCCGGCGCCTCGGCCCGCGCGGCGAGGGCCGCGCGCAGGCCCTCGTCCGACTGCTCCGGCGGCATGCGGACGTCGATCACCGACACGTCCGGACGCCACGCGAGCAGCGCCTCCAGCGTCTCGGGCCCGGTGGTCGCCGTCGCCACCACCTCGTGCCCGTACGCCTCGATCAGCCGGATCATCCCGTCGCGCAGCAGGTAGAGGTCTTCGGCTACGAGGATTCGCACGGCACCTCCATCCGCACACGGGTCGGGCCGCCGGACGGGCTGGCGATCTCCAGGGTGCCGTCGAAGACGGCCATGCGGCGGCGCAGGCCGTCCAGCCCGCCGCCGGACACGGCCTCGGCCCCGCCCGTGCCGTCGTCCTCGACCTGGACGGCGATTCCCGCGTCGTCCCGCGTGAGGGAGATCCGGACGGCGGTGGCGTGGGCGTGCTTGACCGCGTTGGTCAGCAGCTCGGCGACGCCGAAGTAGACGGCGGACTCGATCGGCGGCTCCAGGCGCGGCTCGGCGCCTTCACCGGCGCTGACGGTCACGTCCAGCGGGGTGTCCAGGGCCAGGGCGCGGACGGCGTCGACGAGGCCCCGCTCGTTCAGCACCGGCGGGTTGATCCCCCTGACCAGCTCGCGGAGTTCGGCCAGCGACGCCGCGGCGCCGCCGCGCGCCTCCCGCATCAGCGCCTTGGCCCGCGCCGGGTCGGTCTCCATCAGCTTCTCGGCGGTCGCCAGCGACAGCCCGAGCGCGACCAGCCGGGCCTGGGCGCCGTCGTGCAGGCCCCGTTCGATGCGGCGGAGCTCGGCGGCCTGGGAGACCGTGACGTCCGCGCGCTGGCCCGCCAGTTCCTCGACGCGGTCGGCCAGCGCCATCGCCCGCGACGGGCCCAGGCACCGGACGGCCGCCGGCACGAGCGGCCGCCAGGCGTAGGGCGCCGCGGCGACGGCGACGACCAGACCGGCGGCCCCGGCGATGTGCGCGGACCCGAGCCCGGCGACCGCCGCCCCCACCCCGGCCGACGGGACGCACGCCGCGAGACCTGCCGTTATGGGAGCGATGGCCGTGAACCGCAGGTCGCGCACGTTGGCGGGGTCGAGCCACCGGACGCGCCACTTCTGGTCCATGAGGGCGTCGCGGCGGGTGCGCTCGTAGGAGAAGCCGTTCCACCAGTACCCGGTGGACATCCGCACCACCGGCCCGGCCTCGCGGTAGCCGACCGGGATCACGGTGCCCGTCCACCGCGCCACGAGGAAGCGGACCATCCGGCAGACCGGCCGGGACAACCCGAGCGTGCCGACGCACACCAGCAGGAGCGGCCCCACCCACGACCACGGATTCCCCGGCCCCCACCAGAGCGCCCACGCCACCGCCAAACCCCACACGGCGGGGACGAGCATCGTGACGACGGCCACGAGGCATGCCCGCACGAACCCCACTCCCGTGCGCGCCGCCCAGGCACCCAGTTGCCGCATGAACCCACCCTCTCGTCGGACACCTCCAGCGTGCACCCAGAAGAGCGCTCCGCCACGTCCGATCCCCAAGGAGTGGGTCTAGCCCCACCCACCCGTGCGCCTAGCCAGATACCGCCCGCACCAGGCGCTTCGTAGCGTCACCGAACATGGAAACGAACATACGCATCCCGTCCTTCGCCACGGTGAAGAGGGCTATCAAGGTCTACGCCGCACTCAGCGCCGCCGCTCTCGTCGTGGTCATCGTGGCGTCGAGCACCGGCCACACGGTGAACACGTTCATGTGGGTGCGGGCGGTTGTGCTGCCCGTGGTCGCCGTACCCATCTATTGGACGGCCGTCCTCGCGTCCCGGGGTTCCCAGCGTGCCTTCGAGCGCCTCAGGGCAGTCGCCATCGTCCTGCCGGTAGCGATCATCGGCGTCGACCTGATCCCCGGCATCTGCCCACCCTGGTACACCGCGATGCAGGTCGTTTGCGTACTCCCCGTCCTCCGCACAGCCCTCACCCTCCGCCGCCGCACATCCCCCGACAACCGCTGACCCCGTCCCCTCAAACGTGTCCCCACTGCCACCTTGCCCGCACCGTAACCACTCGGCTTCGATAAGTAGTGATGACGAGGCGGACGGCCGAAGGAGACGTTCCAGTGGGCAAACACGATGAGAAGAAGGATGGGGACGGCAAGTGGGACAAGCCGGTCCCGCCGCCCGACCCCAAGAACCCGCCCGGCGGCGGGAAGCACGAGAAAGGGAAGTAGGTGGCCGATCCCGCGGAGTTGTCGGCGCGGCTCGTCTCGGAGCTCACCGGGACGGGCGATCTGGTGCCGGAGTGGCGCGGGCCGTTCGGGAAGGTCGCGCGGCACAGGTTCATCCCGGACACGGTGTGGGTCCAGGACGGCGGTCTGCTGCTGCCGGTGGACCGGTCCGCCAATGAGGCCGCGTGGCTGGAGTTGTGCTATCGCAACGAGTTCGTGGTCACACAGGTGGACGACGGTGTCCCGTCCACGCCCGGCCGGATCGGCCACGAGATCACCAGTTCGGCCAGCCGCCCGGACGTGGTGGCGCAGATGCTGGCGGCACTGGAGGTCGAGCCGGGCATGTCGGTGCTGGAGATCGGCACCGGAACGGGGTGGAACGCCGCGCTGCTGTCCGAACGACTCGGAGCCGGCCGCGTGACCTCGGTCGAAGTGGACCCGGCGGTCGCCGGCCATGCCCGGCGGACGCTGGGGGAAGCCGGTTACGAGGTCACCGTGGTGACCGGAGACGGCGCGCGCGGGCACCCTTCGGGCGCGCCGTTCGACCGGGTCATCGCGACGGTCGCCGCCGAGCGGGTGCCGTATGCGTGGGCGGAGCAGACACGGCCGGGAGGACGGGTACTGGTGCCGTGGACCACCGACTTCCACAACGGCGCTCTGGTGTCGTTCGAGGTGTCGCCGGAGGGCGGCATGCGCGGACGGATCGTGGGGAACGCGGCGTTCATGCGGCTGCGGGCCCAGCGCGGCCAGCGCGCCCTACTGGAACGCGACGTGCACGACAGCACAGCAGCACGCCGGTCGTTCACGCACCTGCACCCCTACGAATTGCTCGGCGCATACGACGCCTCACTTGCGATCGGCCTCATGGTGCCGCACTGCAAACCGATCGTCACCCATCACGACGACGGGTCATACACCGTGTGGCTGGTCGATCCGTGGTCAAGCTCATGGGCGCGCCTGGACTACGAGTCCGGCGCGGAGAGGTTCCCGGTCCGCCAGTCAGGTATCCGCGATTTGTGGCGCGAGGTGGAGGCCGCCTTCCAGTGGTGGGACGCCCTAGACCGTCCCACCGCTGACCGCTGGGGCCTAACCGTCACTCCGCTCGGCCAGCACGTCTGGCTCGACGCGGAAGAACACCGGATCGAGCCGCCATGACGTCCTCTACTCCAGACCCCTCGCTACTGCGAGCGGAGCTTGCCGGACGGCTCGCGATCGGCGACCGGGCTTGGCGCGAGGCCGTGGAGGCCGTCCCTCGGCACCGGTTCGTGCCGGGTTTCTACGCCGACTCCGGCGAGCCTGGAGCCGTCCGGCCACGAGGGTCGGCGGGGCGCCGTCCTCGTCCTCCACGCTGCCCTCCCTGGTCGTGCGCATGTGGGCGGACGCAGAGCTTCAGGACGGCCAGAATGTCTTGGAAGTCGGCACTGGCACCGGTTACTCGACCGCGCTCGCGTGCGAGAGGCTCGGCGAAAGCGGGAACGTCACATCTGTCGAGGTCGACGGCCGCCGCCTGAGCCACGCCGCGACCGCGCTCTACGCGTCCGGATACACACCAGACCTCGCGGTGGCCGACGGGTTGTACGGGTACTGGCCAAGTGCCCCCTACGACCGGATCGTCGCCGCTTGCTCAGTGCGCACCATCCCGCGCGCGTGGCTCGCGCAGACGCGGCCCGGCGGGAAGATCCTCACCACTCTGTCCGGCTGGTTGTACGGGTATGCGCGGGTGCTGCTGACCGTCCGGGACGACGGGACCGCCGAGGGGCCACTGCTGCCCGGCACCATCTCCTTCATGGCCGCACGGGTGCAGGCACGTCCACAGCCGGGCAACCCGGCACATTGGGCGTCGCTGACGCGCGATGCCGAGACGCGTCCCGTCCGCTACAGCCCGGAGCGGCTCGACGAATCAACGGAGGACGGCTTTGCGGGACGATTCCTCGCCCAACTCGCCGCACCCAACGCCCAACTCGCGACGCTGAACGGCACCACCCAACTCATCGACGTCACCACCGGCTCCACCGCCGCCTTCACCCCGGACGGCGTCCGGCAGGCAGGCCCGCTGCGCCTATGGGACGCGGTCGAGGCAGCCTGGTCCGCCTGGGACCAGGCCGACCGCCCCGCCCTGGACACCTTCCGCCTGAGCATCAACAACGGAACCCACCGGATCCACCACCCAACGGCTACCGGCCTGTCATTCCTCCTGCCGACTTGACCGCCCCGGGCCCGCGCCGGTAAGCGATCGCGCCCGCCAGCCAGCCACACAGCGTCCTGTTGCCCCAGGACGTCCAGTACCACGCCGCCGACGACCACACCAGCCGGCGCACAAGCTCAGGCGGACGCGATAGCCCGCAACACGCGCACCATCGGCAGTACTCGCGCCTCGTCCGAGAACGCGCGCCGGCCACCAAGGCTCCCCGGACGCGTTGATCTGCGGCGTGTTGTTGTTATGAGCACGCTTGGCGTCAAGTGGTTGTTGCAACGAGGTGGCGGTTGAGGGCTTGGGCTGGGTTTTCCCAGTCCAGGGTCTGGCGGGGTCGTCCGTTGAGTTCA